>JBFWLD010000014.1:0-16215 GCA_050252315.1 Bdellovibrionales bacterium | reverse complement strand
TGATTTTTGGGTTTGTGTTTGGTGCGGCCATGATCGGTCTTGCCTCTTTGAGGGGCGGTATTCCTGAGACGTATAGTCGTGTTGTGGAAACCAAGACCATTCGGTGCGGCTATCTTCCTTTCGAACCTTTTGTGATTAAGGATCCTACGACGGGTAAGCTGTCTGGCGTGACTGTCGATTATCTGAACGAAGCGGCGGTAAAAGAGGGGTATCATGTTGAGTGGTCCAGCGAGGTTACGTTCGATCAGGTCGTGCCTGCGCTGAATAGCGGCAAGATTGACATGCTTTGCGTGCCTGCGACTCCGGATACGGATTTCGTGCGCGTCGTTTCTTTTGTCGGGGATCTTGGGGGATTGTCTTATTACGTTTACGTCAAAGGCGACAGCGCGTTGACGGCTCAGGATTTACCCGCGGCGACCTTTGCTTTGCATGACGGGTTTGCTCTGAGTCAGATTACGCGGCAGGCTTTTCCCAAGGCCACGTTCGCCAGTTTGCCGCAGCAGGCCTCTATGGCAGAGTTTTTCGACCAACTGCGGTATGGAAAAGTTCAGGCGCTTGTGAATGAGCCGATCGCGGCAAGCAATTATCTTCGAGCCAATCCAGGTTCGATCCGTCGTTTCTCCGACACGCCGATCGTTTCCATGCGGATGTTTTTTGTCGGACCTAAAGACGACACGGCTATGGACGATTTTATTCAGCGTTATTTAAGTGTCGAAGATCCCCAGCGGCTCGCGATTATGAAAAAGGCTTTGGCTAAATATCATGTGCCGGATGGGGCTCTTTTGCTCGGCGAGGCGTGTAAGCCCACGGAAAACGAGCAGGGGTGGAGGGTTTGCGCTAAGTAACTGCGTGAAACTATTTTAACCATAGCTTTTCAAAATAAGGAGAGTTGGATTCCTGAGTATGAAGGTCGTATGTACAGCAAGAAAGGCTGGCCAAAATCGAGAAATTATTATGTCGATGCGCCTTTGTTGAAACGTCTTTTTGAGCCTCGGTTTGATCTCATCAAGCTTGGGTCTATGCCCAGCGGAAAAGACGATCCTTATCGGATGCATTTTATTATAGCTAGAGCCTTTTTTGAAAAGGTTGACGCCTTTTCTATTGTCGGATAAGGCTCTAGCTCATTGCTGCCGAGCAGATTCACGCGCTTAGGTTGTCGTCTAAGGACGCCAACCTAATCACGATCTGCTCTAGGCGGAAATTGGCGTTTTAGAAAGAGGAAGCATAGATATGGCGGGGGCTATAGACGTTGTAAAATTTCCGTTTGTGAGACTCGGTCGAGTGGCTGGGGGATTTTTTCCAGAGGATAAACGGAGGACCTTCGGGACTTTGCCTAACGGTCAGCTCCTTATGACTCGCTATACGCCGTGCCAACCTTTTGTTGAAATTCTTGTTTATGTTAAGGGGGCCGGTTCAGGACTTGAGTCCAAAATTGGCGTGCCTAAAGGCACGGCCCACCATCTTGAACATATGATGGCGCGGGTTTCTCAAAAGTATGGGTGGGACGAAGTTCGGGCCTATGCCGCTTATAAGGGCGGGGTGTGGACGGCGGCGACCGGGCTGAACGGCATGACTTTTCAGATACTGATCGCTGCGGAAAAGTGGCGTCAAGGCGTCGATAGGATAGCTGATTCCGTATGTCGTCCACGTTTTGACCATGACCGCAGACAAGAGGAAAATAGAACAATATCGGGGGAACGGGTTTCACGGATAAGGACAAAGCCCGGCTCAACCTTTACGGATTGGGTTGTTTCCTCCCTTTTTCAGGGGAATGATTATTATCAAAATTCTCTCGGGACCAAGGAAACGATTGCCTCAATTCTCCCAAACCATATGCAGGCGCATCACAACGCCTTTTTCTTGCAGGACAGAACAAAGATTGCCGTTCAGGGGAACGTTCGACATTCTGACGTAGTACTGGCGTTTCATGACGCCGGGTTTGCTCTGGCGCGTGAGACGCCGGACAGTATAGGTCTTGATACGGGGGCCCGTTTGTTAAATGGCGATTATCGTCGGGAGAGATTGCCGGAGGGAACAACGAGTGCTGTTGTTTTTCCTTTAGCTGAGACAATGGGGTTTGAAGAAGGCGTTCAATTTACCTTTTTTAATCAAATGTTGAATAAGGAGATGTATTGGGCTGTGCAGGCGGCTTCGGGGAGTTATGATTGCTCGTCTGGTGTTACGGTTCTGCCGGACGCTTCTTATTTGTGTCTTTCTTTCACCAGCGATCCGGTGCTGGTGGGGCCTGCTTTAGGGGCTATGAGAAGTGTTTTGAGCAGGGCCGCGACGGACAAGAATCCTTTGAGGTTTGACGAGCATCGGATAACGGAAAGAAGCGGCTGGAAGAATAAGGCGCTGCCCTATTGGTTGAATATGGAAGATCTAATGTCGAATTGGGCGCAGTATCAGTCTATGCCCGCGCTGCGAGCTGTTCACGATATCAGGATGGCCATGACCCCAACGGATGTTAACCGGATGGTTCGACAAATCTTGAGCGGAAGCTATAGTTTCTTTGCCGAAGGAGAAGATTTGGCAGGGCTGCCTGATCCGCAACAGGTGGGGCATCTGCTTGGGATGAAGCCGCCTGTTTGCGTTCAGCCGCCTAAATGTTAGCAGGTTCTTTAGGATTTTGCGATATGACGGACGGGGTGGTTGTTTTATCTTACTGAAATTGTTAGGCTGTTTTCATGCCAAAGCCCGTTCGTATCGCTCCTTCGATCTTGTCTGCCGATTTTGCTAATCTGGGCTCGGAAGTCCGCGCCATGGATAATGCCGGGGCTGATTTCATTCATATCGACGTAATGGATGGGCATTTCGTCCCGAACCTGACCATCGGGCCTGCCGTGGTCAAGGCCTTGCGCCCGCACACCGAAAAGCCTTTTGATGTGCATCTGATGATTTCGCCAGTGGATCTTTTTATCGAAGCCTTTGCTAAGGCCGGGGCCGATATTATCACCGTGCATCCCGAAGCCGGGCCGCATCTGCACCGCACGCTCCAGACGATTAAAGCTCAGGGGAAGAAAGCGGGTGTTGCGCTGAACCCGGCGACGCCGATTGCTGCGGTTGAACCTGTGTTGGGCGATGTGGATTTGGTGTTGGTGATGTCCGTTAATCCCGGTTTTGGGGGGCAGTCCTTTATTGAGAGTCAACTTGAAAAGATTAAGTCTTTGCGGAGCATGATCAATGCGCTAGGCAAGGATATTGATCTGGAGGTTGATGGTGGGGTCAGTGTCGAAACCGCGCCGCGCATCGTGGCTGCTGGGGCTGATTTGTTGGTCGCGGGTACTGCCGGATTTGCCGGTGGACCTACGCATTATGCGCTTAATCTCGCCGCCCTGCGCGGTTAACGAAGAGCGGCCTTATGGAAAGTCCGGCCAAACTTTTGCATCAGCTTAAGCGACGGGTTCAGGCCGTCACTTATGGAAGCCCGATCTATCGTATGATGCTCGAGCAGGGGCCTTTGCCCGACCGCCTGCGCCTTTCCGTGCCCGACCGGTGGCCCGGTGATGCGAAACAAGGCCAGCTTTTAATCGCTAATCAGCAAGGCTTATTTGATTTGGATGCGCCGCTTCGCGCCGAACGCAAACGCAAGCTTCTGACCCATGATTGTCTGAGGGATTTACGCGCCGTCGGTACGGATTCGGCGCGGCGTAAAAGTATTTCCCTGATCCATGAATGGATTGACGATCAGGAGCCGTGGGATGAGGATAGCTGGTTGCCCTGCGTGCTGGGGGCCCGGCTGTCGAACTGGGTAGCCTTTTATGATTTTTATAGCCCGCTTGCCAGCCATGATTTCCGGCAACAACTGATTTTAAATATGGTGCGCCAATTGCGCCATTTGCAACATGCGTCGCATGCCGGGTTGAGTGGATTGGATGGGCTTTATGCTGTGAAGGGCCTCGTTTTCGGCGGGCTTTGCCTGATTGATGGCGAAAAGTCGCTGAGCATGGCTTTGGATTTGCTCAAAAGGCTGCTGGATGCCGAGATCCTGACGGATGGGGGGCACATTTCCAGAAATCCGCAGATGCATGCCGATATGCTGCGCGTTCTGATTGATATTCGTGAGGCTTTGAACGTCGCGAAGATCGAAATTCCTCATGAGCTTTCTTTGGCCGTGACGCGTATGACGCCGGTTCTGAAATTTTTCCGTCACGGCGATGGTGGCTTGGCTTTGTTTAACGGTGCTCATGAAGGGGCTTCCCTGTTGCTGGAGGCGACCTTGACGCTGTCCGAGGCTAAAGGGCGCGTTTTAAAGCGGTTGCCTCATATGGGCTATGAACGCATGACCGCCGGACGGAGCCTTCTTTTGGTCGATGTGGCCGGGCCTCCGCCGCGTCCCTATGATCAGCGGGCCCATGCCGGGTTGATGAGCTTTGAGTTTAGCGTCGGCAAAGAACGGTTGTTGACGAATTGCGGAGCTGGGCTTGAGGGCGATTCTCAATGGCAGCAGGCCATGGCGCTTACTGCGGCCCACAACACCATTACGTTATGTGATACCAATGCGTGCGAATTATTGCCGGATGGCGGTATTGGGTATCGCCCCCGCGAAGTGGAATCGCAACGTTATGAACAGCAAGGCCAACAATTTATCGACGTTTTTCATGATGGGTATATCCCGCGTTTAAAAGTCGGTGTGCAGCGTATCCTTGGGCTTTCGCCTGACGGTGACGAACTGCGCGGTAAGGAAATTCTTATGGGGCCGAAGGGACGCGACTTTTCGGTGCGTTGGCATATTCATCCCGATGTGAATGTTTTATTGGCTCAAGACGGGGCTTCCGCTTTATTGCGGACCCCTTCCGGTATCGGGTGGCGGCTGCGTGTTTTTGGCGCCAGCCGTGAGGATTTTGCTCTTGAGACAAGTGTTTACTGCGGTCGCGGTTCGGCGCGCCGTACCTTGCAATTGCGTGTTTCAGGTCATATCGTTGAAACGCCGACCTTTGTCGAGTGGACGTTAACGCGCGAGAAGTCGAAAAAAGGGGGGTAAAGATGTTGATCGTTCGAAGGAAGAAGCCTTTGGGGATTCGTGCGCAGGCTGGGCTGAGCCTGATTGAGCTGGCCATTGTGCTGGGCGTGATGGGGCTGGTTTCTGGCGCTATTTGGGTGGCGGCAAGCTCGGTTCGGGAACAGCAGCCTATTCAGGATAGCGTACAGATCGTGACGGAAATCGCCTCCAATGTGCGCGGTATTTATACCGGCTTCCCGACAGCGTCGGCCCCGAGCCTTTCCGAGCAGATTTCTCGCGGGATTTTCCCTCAGGCCGTTGTTAACGACGCCGGAAGTGATACGATTAACCCATGGGGAGGGACGATTTCTCTGGATTTTCCCAGCGGAAGGTTAAGCGGCTTTTCGATTAATTATACGTTGCCGACCTCTTTAGCCAGTACCGTTCGGAATTTTGCCTGTATGGAAATGGTCACGCGTATTCCCGGTACGGCGACGACGAATCCTTCGACCGGTTCCGCTTGGTCAACTTCCGGGACCTTGCCCAGCGGCGACCCGCCCGCCTTAGACCCGACGCAAGGAATGGGGCCTGCTCTGATTTTCGTGAATACCGGAGGGTGGAAAAACGTAACCGGCGTCGGGGTCAGTACCTTGTTTTCTTCCGGTGATTGCCGCGGCTTTGCTTTTTACTATCGCCTGTAATCATCCTTTTTCTTGCAGCTTGCTCTCCATGCGCTCGTAATGACGCAAGTACCGATCGGTAATCAGCTCCGTTCTGAAGATGATGCACACGTCGGTTGTGTTGAACTGGTGATCCACATACGCTCCATCGCCGATGACGCATCCGACCCGTAAATAGCCTTTGATTAAGGGCGGCAGGCTGTTTTGTCCGGCTCTGGGATCGAGCTTCACGTTGTTGAACTTTAGCGAGTCAAAGGCGCTTTCCGGATCGAAGGCTTCCTTCGGGAGCCGGTTCATATCGACGTAAACATCCGGTAAGGTCCGAGCCCTCAGCTCCGGCGGGGCCAGATGGTAGTGATAGAGATAGGATAGGGCGACCGCGTGCTTTTCTGGATCGTCCCCGTGCATGCTGGCGCAGCCGAACATCAGCTTAATGTCGTAACGGAACATATAGGCGGCAAGGCCCTTCCAAAGCAGGTTCATGACCGTGCCCGTGCGGTAGTCTTTATGGATGCACGAGCGACCCAGTTCCAAAATTTCGCCTTCATAGTTGACAAGCGGCGTAATATCGAACTCGCTTTGCGAATAAAAAGAGCCGTGCCGTTCCGCGGCTTCTCGGCGAATCAACCGGTAGGTGCCGATGATTTGATCCGGGCCTTCGCGCGTGGTGTCCAAGACCAAAAGATGCTCGCAACAGGGGTCCATCGTGTCAAAGTCGCGTTTCCTTTCGGCGACTTCGGGGGAGGGGTGCGCGCCCATTTCTTCGTAAAAGACCTGATAGCGCAGGGCTTGGGCCGCGTCGATTTCTTCGGGAGTTTGCGCAAGACGGACGTGGAGAGTCCCCGCTGTCAAGTCTTGCTCGAGCAACGCAAGAACGGATTCAGTGATCATTATTCCTTCTTTCCTTGGGAAACCTTCCTGTTCGGACTGTTTCGGTGGGATTGCAAGCTGTCACTTACGGTTCTTCTCTCTCGCGCGGACCCTATCATAGATGTTTGGGCGTGCAAAGAATTTTCCTGCTCAAAAAGAAGAGCAGTCTTTTCAAAGACTGCTCTTTGACTTTTTATAGAATAAAAAATTACGCGGCTTTGCGTTTAGTGCTGCGCGAGGTGCCGAGCCCGATTTGTTTGGCTAACTTGCTGCGCTGTTTGGCGTAATTCGGCGCAACCATCGGATAATCCGCAGGCAAATTCCACCGATCGCGATATTGCTCCGGCGTCATGCCATAGGCTGTTTTCAAATGACGCTTCAGCATTTTCAGCTTCTTACCGTCTTCCAGACAGACAATGTATTCCGGGGTGACGGATTTACGAACTGGGACCGCCGGATCGGGCCGCTCTTCAAGCGTTGTCGTTGTCGCGGAGCCAAGATGGGCCAGACTTTGATAGATCGTGGACATAACGGAAGGAAGATCGGAAGCATTTACGGTATTATTACCGACATAAGAAGCAATGATTTGGGTCGCCAATGTTAATAAACGGTCATTTGGGGTCATTTCACAGTTGTTCTTTTCGGATGTATTTTTATCAGGCATTACAGAACTCCTAAAAGTATGTGTGGGCGCTTTTTCCGCTTTTTACTTGTTTTTGCGCGGCCTCTTGGTATGCGTTATTTCTATGTTTGCTGTCAAGTCTTCACTATAGATTTTGGTCCTATTTTAGAATCTAAAGAGATTGACTGAAAAAAGGACTTTAGATTTCTACTAATCGGCCTTCTATTAATTCAAGAACTCGATCCATGCGGGCGGCAAGGTCATGATTATGCGTGGCCATTAACAAGCCGAGTTCCTGATGCGCGGCAACGTGCTGCAACACGTCGAAGACATGATCCGCTGTGTGCGGGTCGAGATTCCCGGTCGGCTCGTCCGCGATGAGCAGAGAGGGCCGGTTGGCGAGCGCCCTTGCAATGGCGATACGTTGCTGTTCGCCTCCGGACAATTGGGCTGGGCGGTGATCGGCTCGGGCTTTCAACTCGATGAGGTCTAAGAGTTCGTCGGCGCGGGCTCCGGCTTTTTCTTGGCTGATGCCTGCGATCATTTGCGGAAGGATGATGTTTTCTCGCGCCGTGAACTCCGGCAGAAGGTGGTGAAACTGATAGACGAACCCTACGGCGGTCAGGCGCAGGGCTGTGCGGCCTGCATCGTTGAGGTCGCTGGCGTTAGCTCCGGCAATGCGGATTTCGCCGCTGTCCGGTTTTTCCAAAAGACCTGCAATATGCAGCAGCGTGGATTTGCCTGCGCCCGATGGGCCGATCAGCGCGACTTTTTCGCCTGCAAAAACGGAAAGGTTGCAGCCGTTCAGGACGGTAAGTTTATTTTCTGCCTGAATAAACGTCCGGCAAACGGAAGCAAGGTGAAGAACTGGTTGGTTATTCATAGCGGAGGGCCTCTACAGGGTCGAGCTTGGCGGCGCGCCATGACGGATAAAGCGTGGCAAGGAAGGACAGGATCAACGCCATGGCGGCGACTTGGGCGACTTCGTGCCAATCCAGAATCGCGGGCAGGTGCGAGAGGAAATAAATTTCCGCCGAGAATAAATCCGTGCCGGTTAGACGTTGGAGAAATTGTCGAATATGTTCGATGTTTTTGGTGAACACAAGGCCGAGGACAAGGCCGAAGCCGGTGCCCAGAACGCCGATGCTTGCGCCGGACAGGAAAAAGATGCGCATGACCATGCCGCGCGTTGCGCCCATCGTGCGTAGGATCGCGATGTCGTGGCCCTTATCTTTGACCAGCATGATTAGGCCGGAGATGATGTTAAAGGCCGCGACTAGGATGATAAGCGTCAGGATCAGGAACATGACGTTCTTTTCAACCTGAAGCGCGGTGAAGAAGCTGGCGTTTCTTTGCTGCCAGTCCAGCAGGCGTGTCGGCGTTTGGCCCAGCGCTTCGATGATCGACATCTTGATCGTGTCGAACCGGTGCGGGTGCGTGATATAGATTTCTAAATTGGAAACGCCGCTGTAGGTTCTAAAAAAGGTTTGGGCCGCCTTTAACGGCATAAAGACAAAGCCATTGTCATATTCATACATGCCGACATCGAAGATCGCGGCGATCGGATAGGCTTTCATACGCGGCGCCGAGCCGAACACGGTCGCTTTGGTGGTCGGCGAGATAAGCGTCAGGGAATCGCCGACGCGCAGGCCGAGTCTCATGGCCATGCGGTTGCCGATGGCAATGCCGTCATCGTGGAAGTCTTTCAGGCTGCCTTCGACAATATGGTCGGCGATTGTCGCACGTTTACGGAAATGCTCCGGAGAGACGCCGCGAACCATGGCACCGGAGGCTGCGCCGTTGCTTGTGATAAGCGTTTGGCCTTCAATGGTAGGCGATACATCTAAAACCCCGGGGACCGCTTTGATTTTTTCGACGAGCGGGGCGTAGTCGGTCAGCGGGTAATTGTCGATGCTATAGACGTTTAAATGTCCGTTCAGCCCCAGCACGCGGTCGAAAAGTTCGGCGCGGAAGCCGTTCATGACCGACATCACGATGATAAGCGTGGCCACGCCGAGGCCGATGCCGAGCAGCGAGAACCAACTGATGACCGAGATAAAGCCTTCCTGTCTGCGGGAACGCAGATAACGGAAGGCGACCATTCGTTCAAAGGCGGAGAAGGGAGACATTCGGCGATCCTAACGCGATTCGTAGGGTTTTTTGATACGGAAAAGGGTGTTCAGGTTAAAATGAGCGGTATATTTGTCCAAAATGCGGTCGATGGTGCCGTCATACAACAATGAATCCGAGGCCGTGTTCATCATGTGGAGAAAATCCGTTTCGCCACGGGCAATCGACAATGTATTCGGAACGACTTTGAGCGGCGGGAAGGGGAGGCGTTTAATCTGTCCCGGATACGCGTCGAGCGCCGGTTCGCCGGAAAAGGCGTCCATGCCCGTAACATCGGCTTTTTGATTCATGACTTCAAGAAAAAGATTGGCAAAGGGGCCGTTGCTGGGAACAGAGACAATTGCGGATTTCGGGAAAAGCTTGTCGTGAATCGTGGCGCTGAAATCGCCATCCATCATCGAAAAACGAATGGAAGGATCGTTGATTGCTTCCAAGCTTGTGTCAAACCGCGGGTCGTCGGAGCGGGCATAAAGAAAATACGGCAGGTAAAAAATGGGGTGTGTGTAAATTAACTGGCGGCCTCGCAAGGCGTCCGGCCATCCGCCCGAACATTCAAGGTCGAACTTCCTGTCCGTCATGTCTTGAATGTAGGTC
Organism: Bdellovibrionales bacterium; assembly: GCA_050252315.1. Taxonomy (GTDB): domain Bacteria; phylum Pseudomonadota; class Alphaproteobacteria; order UBA9219; family UBA9219; genus UBA8914. The sequence continues at coordinate 6,377 of JBFWLD010000014.1, read as the reverse complement.
GCCATATTCGAGACTTCATAGGACCAGTCGATTTTTAACTGCAGAGCTTCGCCTAATGCATTGACGTAATCGTAAAAGATGCCTGAAAGTTCGCCCGTGTTCGGGTTTTTGGCAATAATCGGCGGCCAGACAGCATAGCCGCACCGGATAACCCCGGTGCGCATCACGCGCTCATAGACGGTTTCGTGCGGTGCGGGCGCGGCGTTTTTAGATGGCGTTTGAAAATGATGGCCCAAAAGAAAGGCCCCGATCAAGGCAGCGAGCAAAAGAGCGGAGAAGGGGAGCATTCGGCATCCGGCATTTGGCATTCAGTGAGCCTTTGGTTCGTTATTAATACCAGCAATCTTCTTCAAGATTACGGCAGAAATTGGATAGAGAGGCGTTCTTTCCCCGAATACTGAATGCCGGATACCGAATGCCTGTTTTTTAATATGCTCTTGCGAAGATGACTTCCTGTGTCGCCGGTTTGCCAGTCAAAACGCAGGTGCCTTCACTGCCGTCCTGATCGAACGGGATGCAGCGAACTGTGACGCCCAGCGGGTCTAATTTGGCCAGCGAGGCTTCGTCGCCGCACCATTTCGCGCGGACAAAACCTTGGCCGCCCGTGAAGCTGCTGTCCGCATCTTTGGAGAAATAGGCTTCGAACGCGGCCCAATCTTTGATGTCGGTGACAAGACGGCTGTTGCGGAAGGCCAGCGCGGTTTCAAACATGGATTTCTGGATGTCCGCCAGAATAGCGCCGGCTTTGCCGGTGAAGGTCGATCGGTTTTCAAAGCTTTTGCCATCTTCCAGCTTGTCGCGGCGCGTGACGCAGACTTTGTTGCCTGCGATGTCTTTGACTCCGATCTCAAGGATTAACGGCGCGCCTTTCTTGATCCACTCCCAACGCTTGTCGCTGCTTGCAATGTCGCGCGTGTCGAGCTTGACGCGCAAGGATTGGCCTTCCAGCGTTTCGCAAAGCAGATCGGCTTTGAGCTGTTCGCAATACTCTAGGATCTCGTCTTTCGGGGAATCCTCGCGCAAGATCGGGACGATGACAATCTGCCACGGCGCGACGCGGGGCGGCGTTTTCATGCCGTTATCGTCACCGTGCGTCATCACGAGCGCGCCGAGCATGCGCGTGGACATGCCCCACGATGTCGTGTGGACATATTCCAGATTGCCTTCGCGGCTTTGGTACTGGATGTTGCAGGCTTTGGCGAAGCTGTGGCCCAGATAGTGTGAAGTACCGGCTTGCAGCGCCCGTCCGTCCTGCATCATGGCTTCGATGCACAGCGTGTTGACCGCGCCGGGGAAACGTTCAGCAGCTATTTTTTCGCCCTTGATAACCGGGATGGCCATAACCTGCTCGCAGAAATCCGCATAAACGTCCAACATTTGCTTGGTTTCGTGCATCGCGTCGTCAAAGGTTTCGTGGGCCGTGTGGCCTTCCTGCCAAAGGAACTCGGCTGTGCGCAAGAGGATGCGCGGACGCATTTCCCAGCGCGACACGTTCGCCCACTGGTTGAGGAGGAGGGGCAGGTCGCGGTAGGACTGAATCCATTTCGACATGGATTCGCCGATGATGGTTTCCGAGGTCGGGCGGATGATGAGTGGCTCTTCCAGTTCGCCATCCGGGACCAGTTTACCTTCGGCATTCTTAGTCAGGCGATGGTGCGTGACTACGGCCATTTCTTTGGCAAAGCCTTCGACATGATCCGCCTCTTTTTGGAAATAGCTGAGCGGGATATAGACCGGGAAGTAATAGTTTTCGTGGCCGGTTTCTTTGAACCGGCGGTCGAGGTCGTGCTGCATTTGCTCCCACACGCCATAGCCCCACGCTTTCAGGATCTGGCAGCCGCGAACGCCCGATAGCTCGGCAAAGTCGCTGGCGCGGACGATTTTTTGATACCACTCGTTATAGTTCTCGGCGCGGGTAGGGGTGATGGCGGTTTTAGTAGCTTTGGCGTTCATGACAAGAATCCTTATTCGGGTGCTTTTAGGAGCGTGTGAAAAACTTTGAGTGGCAAAACGTCACGGTCGTTCGCCTAGTGCGGGAACGATGGCTGGTAAGGCTGGGATGCTCTTATTACCAAGAGATTTGTTCATGTTTGCCTGTGTTCTTTCTGTTTGTGTCATCATAGAAAATAGACAAGAAAAAGCAATCTGTAATAGGCGGTTTTGAAAAGATTTGAGAAACAAAAACAGGCCTTAACCTATCAAAAAAGGTTAAGGCCTGTTTGCCAATTCAAACTGTTATGCGAGGCTCAGTTTCCTGCGCCTGGTGGAGCGCAGTGACTTGGGGTCCTGTGGTAATAGGCTTCGTGACTCCTGTGGACTTGTTCCCACATCCGTTGTTCTAATTCTTTGGAGGTTTCCACTGGCAGGATTTTTGGATCTAGTATTTTTCGGCACAAGTGAGGAGGTTTCGCGGAAGGAGAAGTCGTTGTTGTTGTTTGATCAGCAGCGATGGCAAAAGAAGACGGTATAAGTATGCAGAAAAAGACACCTGCTTTTTGAATAGCTTTCGAAAATTTCATAATAACCTCTGTTTATAGGGAATAGTAGCTTTACCTTTCAACTATAATGTGGGGGAGGGGGACTTGAAAGCAATAAAAAACATTCGATAGCATGGTTACCGCGGCTTCAAGCATAAAACCGCCAGATTGTCCTGTTGGGCGTCGGAAAGGGGCTGGCCGTTGAGCAGGACTTGGTTGTCGCGGATGGTTAATGTGCCCAGCGGAATGTCGTTGCGCTTCATGGCCGAGGCGGGCAGGGCGGTTGTGTCCATCTTGAGAAAGCTCATCAGATCCACGGTCAGGGGGATAGAGATTTCTTGCGGTAAGGCGACATGATAGCCGCTGTCCAGATCGGCTGGGACAACAGGCTTGCCGTGGATGTCGATGCCGGGCTGATACGCCACATCCGCATCCGGGACATGTTTGACCAAGGCTTGGCAAAAGCTTGTGTCGATTGGGGGCGTTGATTCCGCAGCCTGAACGCCTCCGCAGGTCAGGAGGAGGAGGAAGAAAAGGGAGGATTTGCCCTTCATCCTTCCAAGCTTTTTCGGGCGGCGGCGAATTTGGCTTCCATCGCGCGGGCGTTTTCAAGGCGCTCGCGGTGTTCGTCGATGACGTCTTCCGGCGCGCGAGAGACGAAGTTTTCGTTCGCCAGTTTGGCTTCCACCTTTTTGATTTCGTCCTCCCATTTGGCTAACTCTTTTTCAAGGCGGGCGCGTTCGGCATTCAGGTCGATGACGCCTTCCAGCGGCAAGATAAAGGTGGCTTCGTCGATGACTGTTTGCGCTGCGTTTTTCGGCGTTTCCGTTGTGGCGGTAAGCTCCGACACGCGGGCCAGTTTTTTGATCAGCGCGTCGTGCGTGGCAAGGCGGTCTTGGGTCGTACCGTTGGCGTCTTTTACTTTGACGGCGATTTGCGCGCCTGCCGGGACGTTGAGTTCGGCGCGGACATTGCGGATGGAGCTGATGAGGCGCGTGACCCAATTCATCTCATCCTGCGCCGCCTTGTCGATGGCGATGTCGGAGGTCGGCCATGCGGTGGTCATCAACATCGTGTCGTCGCCGACAATCTGCGCCCAGAGTTCTTCGGTAATATAAGGCATGAACGGGTGCATAATTTTGAGCATTTGCGCCAAGACCCAAGCCGTGGTCGCGCGGGTTTCGACGGCGGCGCCGTTCTTTTCTTCGGCGAGGATTGGTTTGGTGAATTCCAGATACCAATCGCAGAAGGTATTCCACACGAAGTCATAGACAGCGTGTGTGGCAAGGTCGAAGCGATAGGCGTCGAGATGCGCGGCAACCGTGTCGGCGGCGGCCAGCGTTTCCCCGACGATCCATTTATTGACCGTGTGCTGGACCGTGGCGGCATCATAGCCGCGTGTCCATGCGCATTCGTTCATCTGGCAGAAGCGGGCGGCGTTCCACAGTTTGGTGGCGAAGTTACGGCTGGTTTCGATGCGCGAGGTCGCCAGCTTGATGTCGCGGCCCGGCGTGGACAGCGTGCACAAGGTAAAGCGCAACGCATCGCAGCCATACTGGTCGATGATGTCCAACGGGTCCATGACGTTGCCTTTGGTCTTGGACATTTTTTGGCCTTTTTCATCGCGGACCAACGCGTGGATATAGACCGTGCGGAAGGGGACGTCCTTCATAAAGTGCATGCCCATCATCATCATGCGCGCGACCCAGAAGAAGATAATGTCAAAGCCGGTCACGAGAACGCTGGTCGGATAGTAGCGTTTCAGTTCGGGCGTTTCGTCGGGCCAGCCGAGCGTGGAGAAGGGCCATAAACCCGAAGAGAACCATGTGTCGAGCACGTCTCCATCGCGGGTGAGTTCGGTCTTTTTGCCATAGGCTTTTTCGGCCAAGGCTTGGGCTTCGGCTTCATCGTGCGCCACAAAGAACTGGCCATCCGGGCCGTACCATGCCGGGATTTGATGGCCCCACCAGAGCTGGCGGCTGATGCACCACGGCTCGATATTGCGCATCCATGCGTAATAGGTATTGGCCCATTGCTCCGGTACGAACTTGGTTCGGCCTGTTTCCACGGCCTCCAGCGCAGGTTTGGCCAGCGTCGGCGCGTCGCAATACCATTGCTCGGAAAGCCAGGGTTCGATCACGACGCCGGAGCGGTCGCCATGCGGAACGGTGTGTGTGATGTTTTCAATTTTATCGACAAGGCCAAGGGCGTCGAGATCGGCAATGATCCGTTTGCGTGCCTCATAACGGTCTAGACCACGGTACTCTTCCGGACAGTTTTCGTTCAAGCAGGCATGCTGATCGAAAAGATTGATGAGGCCGCCGTCTTTTTGACTGGTGAAATAGGGTTGATGACGGTGACGCAGCCAGACCTGATAGTCGTTGAAATCATGGGCCGCAGTGACTTTAACCGCGCCGCTGCCTTTTTCAGGATCGGCATGTTCGTCGGCAATCACCGGGATTTTGCGGTTGGCCAGCGGTAAGGTGACATATTTGCCGATGAGGTGCTGGTAACGCTCGTCGTTCGGATTGACGGCGACCGCGCCGTCGCCCAGCATGGTTTCCGGACGTGTCGTCGCGATGCACAGGAATTGGGTCGGATCTTCGACAAGGGGATAACGGAAGTGCCACATATGTCCTTTGACCTCGCGCATTTCGACCTCAAGGTCGGAAATGGCGGACAGCATCTTCGGGTCCCAGTTCACAAGGCGTTTGTCTTTATAGATCAGGCCTTCGTTATAAAGCTGGACGAAGACTTTGGTGACGGCTTTGCTGAGCCCTTCATCCATCGTGAAACGTTCGCGCGGCCAATCCAGAGACGCGCCGAGGCGGCGTAGTTGTTTGGTGATTGTGCCGCCGCTTTGCGCTTTCCACTCCCAGACTTTTTCAAGGAAGGCCTCGCGGCCCATTTCGCGGCGGTCCAGCCCTTGGGCGGCCAGTTGGCGTTCCACTACCATTTGCGTGGCGATGCCGGCATGGTCCGTGCCGGGTTGCCAGAGCGTGTCCATGCCCTTCATGCGGTGATAGCGGATCAACGTGTCCTGAATCGTAAAAGTCAACCCGTGGCCCATATGAAGGCTACCTGTGACGTTCGGCGGCGGGATCATGATGCAATAGGGATCGGCCTCGGATTGCGGATCACAGGCGAAGGCTCCGCTTTTTTCCCACTTCTCGTACAGGCGGGCTTCGGTGGCGGCTGAATCGTACGTTTTTTCAATAGACATGACTGAACCTGTTGCTCTTTTAAGAATTGTTTATCGTCGCTAAGATAGAACGGAAAGAGGCCAAGAGTCTATGCTGCAAGCAGGAGAAAAATATGCCCTATACCGATCCCAGCCATCAGGAAATCTTGGATATTTTAGGCGGTGTTAAGGTTATTGCTCTGGTCGGCGCCAGCGAGAATCCGGCGCGCGCCAGCCATGGCGTGATGCGCTTTTTGCAAGGGAAAGGCTATCGGGTTTTGCCGGTAAATCCGGGGCTGGCAGGGCAGACCTTGTTGGGAGAGCCGGTTTTTGCGGCCCTGAGCGACATCGCCGAGCCGGTCGATATGGTTGATATTTTTCGCAACAGTGAGGCCGCAGGCCCGATTGTGGACGAGGCGATTGCGCTGGGGGTCAAAGTTGTGTGGATGCAGCTTGGCGTTGTTAACCATGAGGCCGCCGAGAGGGCCTTGGCGGCTGGCCTTCGCGTGGTCATGGATCGTTGCCCCGCGATGGAATTGGGGTGATTAGGGTCAGACTCCTTTAAAATTGAGGGGGTCTGCGTGAAGATAAGAAACAGAACCTCCGAATTTTATGCGTCCTGACCCTAGGCTTTTGCCTCTTCGGTTTTAGGGGCCGTTTCCGGCGCGGCGCGCTTGGTGTGATCTTCGCCGATCAGCAAGACGACCGCCGGGTGGACG
>JBFWLD010000013.1:0-16289 GCA_050252315.1 Bdellovibrionales bacterium | reverse complement strand
GGTGGGCCAAACGCCCCCCCCGCCCTTTCGCAGGCTGAAACCAAGCTGTTGGCCGCGCTTAAGGGGCGCACCGCCTTGCATCCCGACATGCCGGATTCCGTGCTCGGGGAATGCCCTGCTTGGGCGATTGAAGGCCTGAAAAAGAGGTTCGGCAAAAGCTTGCCTAAAGAGCTTGAAGCGTTGTTGCGCCCGGCCCCGCTGGATTTGCGGATCAACCCGCTGAAAATCTCGCGTGAGCAAGCGGCGGCTCAGTTGATGCATCTGGGGCTGGATGCCGGGATTACGCCTTACTCGCCATGGGGGCTGCGCGTGCATAATCGTCCTGCGCTGGGGCAGATCAAGATGCTAAAAAGCGGCGAGATTGAAATTCAGGATGAAGGCTCCCAATTGGTGGCCTTATTGATGCAGGCCCGACCCGGTGAACGGGTGGTAGATTTCTGCGCGGGTGCGGGTGGCAAGACCCTCGCCCTTTCTGCGCAAATGCAGAATAAGGGCCGGATCGTCGCCTGCGATGTTTTGGACAAGCGCCTGCAACGTAGCGGCGAACGGTTCCGTCGCGCGGGGCTCCATAATATTGAAACCCATACCTTGAGCAGTGAGCGCGATCCGTGGGTTAAACGCCATAAAGGGAGCTTTGATCGCGTTCTCGTGGATGCCCCCTGCTCTGGTTCCGGTACATGGCGGCGCAATCCGGATGCTCGGTGGAAATCGCTGGGGCCGGGCTTGGAGGCCTTGGTGCCGCTTCAGGCCAGCATTCTGGATAGTGCCTCTCGTCTTGTTAGGGAGGGCGGACGGCTTGTTTATGCAACTTGCTCTCTTTTGCCGGAGGAAGACGAAGTCCAAGTGACACGCTTCCTTGAAAACCATCCCGATTTCCGGCTGCTGCCGGTTAGGGAATGCATGGCGGACATTCCCGACCTGCCGGACACGGGCGAGTATCTGGCCCTCAGCCCCGCCCAGCACAAAACAGACGGATTTTTTGCGGCGGTCATGGAACGTGTGAAAGGACCCTCCTCATGATACTCGATCAGGCGATCCGAAAAGTCGGTCAGGGACAGGATTTAGAAGTTGAAGAAACGCGTGCGGTTTTTGACGTTATTTTCAAAGGCGAAGCTTCGGAAGAAGACCTAGCCGCTTTATTGACGGCTCTGCGCAATAAAGGCGAGTCCGTCAGCGAACTTCAAGGCGCGGTCCTTTCCATGCGTGCGGCCATGAAAACCATCGAAGTTCCCCACGGCGCCGTGGATATTGTCGGAACCGGTGGCGACGGGCACGGGACGCTGAACGTTTCGACGGCGGCGGCTTTGGTCGCAGCGGGCGGCGGCGCTGTTGTCGCCAAGCATGGCAACCGGGCGGCAACCAGCCTTTCCGGTTCGTCCGATGTGCTTGCCGCACTGGGGATTAACCTGCGCCCCGAATGGCCGGTTCTTGAAACCTGTCTGCGCGAGGCTGGGATCGTCTTTCTTTTTGCTCCGAATCATCACCCTTCCATGAAGCATGTGGCGGCAGTGCGTAAAAAACTTGGTGTGCGCACCATCTTTAATTTGTTGGGGCCGATGACCAATCCGGGGAATGTCAAATATCACGTTTTGGGCGTATATGATTATGCGTGGGCTAAGCCCATGGCTCAGACTTTGGCGGCGCTCGGCAGCGAGGCAGCTTGGGTCACCTACGGTCATAGCGGCCTTGATGAAATCAGCATTACCGGTGAAAGCTTGGTGATGGAGCTTAAAGGCGGCGCTTTGACGGAGCTGACCGTCTCGCCCGAGCAAGTGGGGCTCTCTCCAGCCCCGCTGGATTCCATCAAGGGCGGCGATGCCGCGGCCAATGCGCAGGCTATTTTGCGATTGTTGGAAGGGCGTAAGAACGCCTATCGCGATATTGTCTTAATGAATGCCGGAGCCGCGCTGTATGTTGCCGGGCAGGCCAAAGACTATGTCAGCGCCGTTGCGTTGGCGGCAGATTCCATTGATACTGGTAAGGCGCAGGCAAAGCTGGCAGAGTTGATAAGGATCACAAACGAAACCTAAAATAAAAACACGGGTGAACTATGGCGGATATGCTTCAGGAAATTTGCGAGGCCAAGCGGCATCATGTAGCCAAGCAAAAAAGTATTTATAGCTTTGCGGATTTAGACGCGATGGCCCGCAGCCTTTCGGCGCCACGGCCTTTTGCTCAGGCTCTAAAGAACCGTGTTGCGGAGGGCGGCATCGGTCTGATTTGCGAGATTAAAAAAGCCTCGCCATCCGCAGGGCTGATCCGTAAGGATTTCGATCCGGTAAGCTTGGCCACGACCTATGAAGCTGCTGGCGCGACCTGTCTTTCCGTTCTGACGGACGAACCGTATTTTCAGGGCCATAACGAATATTTGCGGCTGGCGCGGACAGCCACGCACTTGCCGGTCCTGCGCAAGGATTTTATTGTGGATCTGTGGCAGGTCGTCGAGTCTCGCGCGATCGGTGCGGATTGTATTTTGCTGATTATGGCAGCTTTGTCGGACCCTCAGGTGCAGGAACTTCATGAAGTTGCCGTTAATTACAGAATGGACGTGATCGTCGAAGTTCATGATGAGACGGAGCTGAAACGTGCCCTGAACCTTCCTAACGGATTTATCGGAATCAATAATCGCAATTTAAAAACGTTGGAAACCGATTTGGCGGTCACGGAACGGCTGGCGCCTTTGGTGCCGCCGGAGCGTTCGCTCATTTGCGAAAGCGGAGTCAAGACAGCCGCAGACGTTACGCGTATGCGTCAAGCTGGAGTACAATGTTTTCTAGTCGGCGAGTCCCTGATGCGCCAATCGGATGTCTTTATCGCGACGCAGTCTCTTTTGAAAGGGTAGCTTTTCTATGTCCAAAGCGTTGTATGCCGACAGATATACGGTTCCGGACATGCCGTCCGCAGACGAGATCCTGCCTTATTTGCGTGAGATTGACCATAATCTTTGGTACAGCAATCACGGCCCGATGGTCAGCACGTTTGAAAAACGCTTTGCCGAACGCATGGCCGCCGCGCATGGCGATCCGCAGCCTTTTTATGCCGTGACCTTAGCGTCGGGTTATACGGCGCTTCGGATGGGACTGCGCCTTTTGGGCGTCACGAACGGCTGGAACGTTTTGATGCCTGCCGTTAATTTTCCGGCCTGCCCCCATGCTGTATCGAACATGGGCGGGACTCCGATTTTGTGCGATGTGGACGAGGCTGAATGGACCCTGACCCCTGCGATTGCCCGCGCGGTGGCCGCCAAAACCAAGATTGATGTTGTGGTGCCAGTCAGCCTTTACGGTATCGGCCTGCCTGCGCAGGAATGGGATGCTTTTACGGAGGAAACCGGCATCCCTGTCCTGATTGACGCGGCGGCTGCGATTGAAACGCAGACCTATTTGCGTCGGGGCTTGGTCGCGCATAGCATGCACGCTACTAAACCTTTCGGTGTTGGCGAGGGTGGTATGTTGGTGACCGCCGATCCGGACATGGCGCAAAAAATTCGTATTACCTCCAATTTTGGGATGGTGGACCGGCTTACGCTCTATCCCGGCGAAAATGCTAAGATGAGTGAATATTACGGGGCAATCGGGCTGGTGCAGCTTGAGCGGTGGGAGAAAGCCAAGCGCTGTCGGGCCAAGATTCTTTCATTATACGCATCTGCTTTAGAAAAAGTGGACGGTATGGCCTCGTTGCATCCCGCCCTTCATCATACGATCGTTTCCTGTTTGATGCTGCGCGTGGCGCAAGGCAAGGCCACAGAGATCGTAAAGGCGTTGGCCGATAAAGGGATTGCCTCGCACCGGACCTATTTCCCGCCTTTGTATGCGCATCCCTTTTTTGCCGCATTGACACGCTACGATGCGCAAGGCACTCTCGTCCAAGACGCTGTTTTACCGGTCTGCGCCGCGTTAGAGCAAAGCGTCTTAGGCCTTCCCTTCTTTCCGCTTCTTTCGGCGGACGATGTCGGCGTTATTAGTGATGCCTTTGCCTTGTCGTTGCAGGAGACACTATGAACAAAAAAGCTTTTGCCCTTTTGGGGGTGGCGGTCTTGTTATCCGGATGTACCCATTATATGTGGGTTAAACCTTCGGGGGACCCAGCGACGTTCAATGCGGATAATTACGCGTGTAAACAAAACTCTATGGCAGCGGCTCCACCTGTTTTTCAGGTGTACGATCCGACGCCCGTTCATTATGGGCCCAAGCGCGTGATTACCGATTGCAGGGATAAAGGCGATCATCGGATATGCAAGACTCGTGTTCAGCCAGACGTTTATGCCCCGCCGACGGCTGTGGACCTGAATAAAAGCAATCGGAATGATCTTTATAATGCTTGTATGGGGGCTAAAGGCTGGCTATGGCAGGCGGTTGAGGATCCTGAGTGATCTTTGCCGTTTTATGCTATACCCTAACACTTCAGTCGTAACGGACTCAGGATTCACGCCGTGAAAAAATTCTCTTTTCAACGTACTCTTTCTTGCTTGTTTCTGGTTTGCCTGCTTAGCGGGTGCGCTGCACCGGACAAAGAAAAGGAGCTGCCCGACCGTCCGGTGGAGGAGCTTTATAACGAAGCCGCCGACTTGATGGATAAAAAGGAATATCAAGAAGCGGTTCGACGGTTCGAAGAAGTGGAGCGTCAGCATCCCTATTCCCAATGGGCAACGCGTGCTGAATTGATGGCTGGCTATGCGCAGTATCAGGCGTTGGATTACGACGCGGCGATTAGTTCGCTGGACTCCTTTATCCGTATCCATCCGGGTAATGAAAATCTCGCCTATGCCTATTATCTTCGCGCCTTGTGCGATTACGAGCGTTTAGCGGATGTCCGCCGCGATCAGAGTTATGCTCATAATGCCCTTGCCGAGCTTCAGACTGTGGTTAGCCGTTTTCCGAATTCCTCCTATGCCAAGGATGCGGTCCTGAAAATGGCCTTGGTAAACGATCACCTCGCCGGGGCGGAGATGGAAATCGGACGCGATTATCTTAATCGGAAATTATTTACGGCGGCGGTCGGTCGCTTCCGCACGGTAGTTGAGAAATACCAGACAACCAGCCATGTGCCGGAGGCGCTGCACCGTCTGGTGGAATGTTATTTAGCGCTCGGCATTACGTCCGAGGCTAAAAGCGCCGCCGCTGTGTTGGGCTATAATTTTCCCGGCAGCCGGTGGTATCAGGACAGTTATAATCTTTTAGTCAAAAATCATCTGACGCCCGAAGAGCAGCCGGAAAGCTGGCTGAGCAAGGCGTTTAAAACCGTATTTTAGGAAGTAGGAAGTGCTTACACGGCTGACGATACAGGATGTCGTTCTGATCGACCGGTTGACGGTGCCTTTTGCGCCGCATCTGAACGTTTTTACCGGCGAAACCGGCGCGGGTAAATCCATTTTGCTCGATGCTTTGGCTTTGGCGCTCGGTGGGCGCGCGGATGCGGGACTGATCCGTTCCGGCCAGACGCAGGCCAGCGTTACGGCAGAGTTTTCTGCGCCGCTGCCTTCGGCGCTTTTAGCCTTGCTCGAGGAACAGGGGTTGATCGTTGAAGATCCTCTTATCCTGCGCCGAACGCTCAGCCATGACGGGAAAAGCCGCGCCTATGTCTGCGATCAGCCCGTAGGGGTGACGCTTTTGCGCCGGATCGGCGAAATGCTTTTGGAAGTTCACGGTCAGTTCGAGACTCACGGACTTTTAAATGCAGCAACGCATCGTGAGTTATTGGATTCCTTTGCTGGCGCTGAAGCTTTACGCGATGCGACGACCGAAAGCTTTGCAGCCTGGAAACGGGCGCAAGCGGCCTTTGCTGACGCAGAAAGCTCGCAAACGCGTGCGCGGGATGAAGAGGCTTTTTTGCGTATGGCTGTGGAGGAGATTGAAGAGCTTTCCCCCGAGCCTGACGAGGTTGCCAAGCTGACGGACCGGCGTACGGAATTGCAGCATCGCGAAAAGATTCACGAAGCGCTCGTGCTGTCGGACCAGTCCCTATCCGGCGATCGTGGCGCGTTGCAGGCCTTGGCCGTTGCCGGGAAAGCTTTGTCTCGCGTGGTGGATAAGGCCCCGGCCCTTGCTGAGGTTCTTTCTTTGATCGACCGGGTGACCAATGATCTGGGCGAAGCCTCCTTGACCTTGGCTCGCAAGATTGAAGCGAATGAATCCGAAGAACAGTCCTTGGAGCAAATCGAAGAGCGCCTGTTTCGTCTTCGTGCCATTGCCCGTAAGCATGCCGTGAATCCTGAAAACCTGCCTGAGCTTTATGCGGATTTGAAGGCGCGATTGTCTCTTTTGGCGGATCAAGGGGATCATCTTGCTCAATTGGCCAAGCATGTCGGGCAAACATTGGAAGCCTATAAAAAGCAGGCGCAGCAGCTCAGCGCCTTGCGCACGCAAGCGGCCAAAGCTTTGGCGCAAAGTGTGACTGCGGAACTTGCCCCGCTTAAGCTTGAGCGCGCGACCTTTGTTGTGGAGTGCGTTGCCGTGCCTGAAACGCAATGGAGTGCAGACGGCATGGACCGCGTAACCTTTTTTGCAGCGACCAATAAAGGCGCGGCTCCGGCTCCATTGCATAAAGTTGCCTCTGGCGGCGAGCTTGCGCGTTTTATGTTGGCGATTAAGGTTGTTTTGTCTAAATCCACGCCGGTTCCGACCCTTGTCTTCGATGAAGTCGATGCTGGGATTGGTGGCGCAACCGCTTCGGCTGTTGGGGAGCGTTTGGCGTCTTTGGGGGATAATGTGCAAGTTTTGGTGGTCACGCACTCGCCGCAGATTGCAGCGCGTGGCTCGCACCATTTGCGCGTAGTAAAGCAAGAAAAAGGCAAATTTCCAACCACGATTGTTACGGCATTGACCCAAGAGGAACGCGTGGAAGAGTTAGCGCGCATGCTTGCGGGCGCTAAAGTCACGCAGGCCGCGCGTGAAGCTGCGCGCTCTTTAATCGACGGCCCCTCCCCTGCCTCTAAAACAGGGAAAAAGAAATGAGCAAGAAAGAGGTCCCTGCTTTAACGCCGCTTGAAGCCGCTGCTGAGATGGCGCGGCTGGCCGATGAAATCCGCCATCACGATATTCTTTATCATCAAAAAGACGCACCGGCGATTTCGGATGCGGCTTATGATGAATTGCGTCGTCAGTATCGCGAACTGGCGCAAGCTTATCCGGGGTTGGTCCCGGCACAGGATCCAGAAATGAAAGTCGGTGCGGCTCCGGCAGCAGGCTTTTCAAAGGTCGCGCATAAAGTGCCGATGCTTTCCCTTGGCAATGCCTTTACCGACGAAGACGTCATCGACTTTGTTGCAAGGGTGCGTAAGTTTTTGCACTTAATGCCTGAACAGGAAATCGTTTTTATGGCCGAGCCTAAAATTGATGGGCTTTCGGCCTCGCTGCTTTATGAAAAAGGCAACCTCGTGCGCGGCGCCACACGCGGTGATGGCGTGACAGGCGAAAATATTACGGCTAATGTCAAAACCATTCGCTCTATACCTCATCATTTGGCGGCGCCTTTCCCCGATCTTCTCGAAGTTCGCGGTGAGATTTTTATGGGCCGCGAAGATTTTATGGCGTTAAACGTGCAGCGCGCGCAGGCAAACGATCCTTTATTCGCCAATCCCCGCAATGCAGCGGCGGGAAGCGTTCGACAGCTTGACAGTACGATCACGGCCTCACGTCCGCTTGATTTTTTTGCCTATGCGCTTGGAGAGGTTTCCGAAAGCGATTTTTTCTCCCAACAAGAACTGCGCGGACGGTTGACGGCATGGGGGTTTAAACTGAACGAACCCGCGCAGCTTTGCTCTACGGCTCAGGATTTGCTCGCTTATTATCACGAAATTGAAGAGCGCCGCCATGCCCTGCCCTTTGATATAGACGGCGTGGTTTATAAGGTGGACCGTTTTGATTGGCAGGAACGGCTTGGTTTTGTCAGCCGCGCCCCGCGTTGGGCTACGGCGCATAAGTTCGCCGCCGAAAAAGCCATTACGCGCTTGAAAGACATCATCGTTCAGGTAGGGCGCACAGGGGCCTTGACCCCGGTTGCGGATTTAGAGCCTGTTAATGTCGGCGGCGTGATGGTCAGCCGCGCGACATTGCACAATGAAGATGAAATTCTGCGCAAAGACATTCGCATAGGCGATGAAGTTGTCGTACAGCGTGCAGGGGATGTCATCCCGCAGATCGTTGAAGTCGTGACGGCCAAGCGTTCGGCCTCCTCCCAGCCCTATTCTTTTCCGGATCATTGCCCTGAATGCGGGTCTTTGGCGGTGCGTGAAGAAGGCATGGCCGTGCGCCGCTGCACCGGGGGGTTGATTTGCCCGGCGCAGGCCGTCGAGCGTCTGTGCCATTTTGTCAGCCGTAATGCCTTTAATATCGAAGGACTGGGCGAACAGCGCGTGCGCGAGCTTTGGGCCGATGGGCTGATTCGAACCCCGGCGGATATTTTCCGTCTGAAAGAGCATGCCGACACCCTGAAAACCCGCGAAGGCTGGGGCGAGAAATCAACGCTAAAATTGCTTGAAGCGATCGAGGCCCGCCGCACCATTCCGCTTGATCGGTTTATTTACGCGCTCGGCGTGCGGCAGGTCGGCGAGGCCACAGCTAAAATTCTGGCCCGTCATTATCGTGCTATCAACACATGGGTGAAGGCTATGAGCGCTGTTGCTGCTGAAAAGGAAGAGGCAACGGCTGATTTGCGAGCGATTGACCAGATCGGCCCGTTGATGATTCAGGATATTGCCGCCTTTTTTGCCGAGCCTCATAATCAGGATGTTCTTGCAGACCTTGGGGCCGAGTTGACAATTTCGGATATGGAAACGGGCTCGGCCTCTTCTTCAGCCTACGCCGGGAAGACCATTGTTTTTACGGGGACCATGGAAGCTATGGGGCGCAGCGAAGCCAAAGCCAAAGCCGAAAGCCTCGGCATGAGCGTCGCCGGATCGGTTTCCTCAAAGACGGATTACCTTGTGGTCGGTGAAGATCCGGGGAGTAAGGCCAAAAAAGCCTCCGAGCTTGGCGTGACGATTCTTTCCGAGGCTCAATGGTTAGAGATTTTGGCCGAGCCCTCGTCCTAACGTTCTGTACAAATGCGCTTTTTTACTTTAACGTCGATCCGTTGCGAATCAGAGCTTGCGAGGATCCGTGTCTGATATTTCTACCAATGCTACACCCGAAAGTTGGGCTGCGCGCGCTATGCAGCATTTGCAGCACGACGAATTGAGCCCAACGCCGGATAATTTTTCCGTCTATTACAGCTATTATTCGGACGACAATCCGAATTTAAAGATGGCAATGGGCGCGTTGCTCGATCAATACGGCTCCTTGACTCAAACGCAATGTACGGAGCTTTTCCTAGCTCATTTGAGCCTTGAGGCAGAGAATAAAATGCTTCAAACAACCTCCAAAAGCATTGCGGAGGAAATAGATCATGTGATGGATGTTCTGGACACCTCCAACCGTGAATCGACGGAGTTTAACCAGACCTTGAATACGTTTTCCGGCACGCTTCAGTCGAACGTGTCGCTGGATCAGATCAAATCCGCTGTGGCGCGCGTTGCCAACGAAACGCGGATCATGGCCGAGCAAAACCAGCGTCTTCAGGCTCAGTTGGCGCATTCGACCCAAGAGCTAACCGAAATGCGGTTCAATTTCGACGAAGCCCGGAAAGCCTCGTTGGTCGATCCGCTAACCGGGATCGGCAATCGTAAGTTTTTCGCAGCGGAACTCATGCGCATTATTGAAGAGTGCGTGGAATCCGGATCTCCCCTTTCTTTGTTGATGTGCGATATTGATCATTTCAAAAAGTTCAATGACACCTATGGACACTTGGTCGGTGATGAAGTTCTTAAGCTGGTGGCCAAAACCTTGGTTGAAAACCTTAAAGGCCGCGATATCATCGCCCGCTACGGTGGGGAGGAGTTCGTGATCCTTTTGCCTCAGACAACCGTGCAGGACGCCGAAAAAGTTGCTAACCAATTGCGCAATATTCTGGCGACTAAACAGGTTCGTCGTCGTCGGACGAACGAAATGCTCGGTGTTGTCACAATCTCCTTGGGCGCAACGCAATATCTACCTGAGGAAGACAGCGAAGCCTTTATTGATAGGGCTGATTCAGCTCTGTACGACGCCAAGCAAACAGGCCGTAACAAAGTTATGTCCCGCTGATTTTTATAGTCATATCCCTTAAGGATGGAACATGGCTGCAAACAGCCTGTTAACATCGGATCGGATGCGCACATACTTAAGTGTATGCTTACGCGCCTTACCTCGTTAAAAGACACTTTTCGCCTATGTTCCATTCTTAATTAAAACAGCTATAGTTTAACGCGTTACGCCTGCCAGATGGTCGCTAGCCTCTTCGGTGATGGCCTCAAGCCGTTTCATCATTTGCGAGCGCGTTAATCCCGGCGGAATAGGCGTAAGAAATTGAACCGTTACCGTCCCCGGCTTTTTTATCCATTCGCCTTTGGGCCAAAATAGGCCCGAATTAAGCGCAACGGGAACAATCGGGAGCTGCAAATCTTGATAAAGAGCGACAACACCGACTTTATAAGGCTTTTTAACGCCCGGCGGTACGCGTGTGCCTTGCGGGAAGATCACGATTTTACGTCCGGCGCTAACTGCATCGTCGCAGGCCTTTTTCATGATCTTTAACGATTTGGCTCCGCCTTTGCGATCGACGGGGATCAGGCCGGAAGCTTGGGCATACCATCCCCAAATAGGAATGCGAGTCAGCTCTTTTTTCAAAACAATGGCCGGATTTTTAAAGAGGATGTGCAGCAGGCAGGTTTCATAGGCTGACTGATGCTTGGCGGCGATGATACAGGCCCCTTCCGGGACATTCTCCCATCCTTTGACCTCATAGCGGATGCCGACGATAACTCGTGCCAGAAACATGGCCCCACTTTGCCATCCTTGAATGAAACGCAAAAGAGCCCGCTTGGGCAAAAGGATCGACCAGATGACGAGTACAGGGGGAACAAGCGTCCAAAAGGTAAAAAGGACGATGAACAAAACGGAGCGAATCCGCAACAGCGCGTTTTTAATCACAGGGTCCCCAGCATATAGGTGAAACGTACATAAAGATATTTGCTGTATTCGTAAGCCAGTAGGCTCAGCGTACCCGGACTGCGCCACCAAGAGCGGAGCGCAACGGCGTCCGACGATACGGGGTATAGATAAATGCGGACATCCGGCATCATGTGATCGAACAGATACAGGCTGCGAGGCATGTGGTAGTGCGATGTCACAAGGCGCAAGGTTTTATAGCCCTCTTTGGCCATGAAGTCGCGCGTTTCATAGGCATTGCCGATCGTATTGTCGGCAGAGCGGCCCAAGACAACGCAGCATTCCATCAGGTCCTTGGGGACGTTTTTTTTGTTCATCAGCGTTTTCATCGTGACGCTGGGATAGACGCCGGACACGAACAGCTTTTTGGCTTTGCCTGCGCGCAGAAGGCTCAGCCCGGCGTCGATACGCTCGCTTCCGCCGGTCAGGACAATGATCGCGTCGGTGGATACGATCTCTTCGTCAATGACAGGCTCGATATAGGCTGTGACGCGTCCGACGAACAGGAAAAAACCCGCGAGCCATACGGCCAGCAGCACGATCGCAAATGACGTAAGATATCCAAAAAGCCGTTTAAAGATCATCGTAACCGTTGAAGAAATTTTTGTACGGATAATCTTGCCGTCAGAATGGCAAGAAAGATGGCCCCGATGGGGATAAGGGCCATCACTATACCGACCGTGACCCAAGAGGACGCCGCAAGCAAGGATAATCCGCCCAAAGAGTTTAACAAAAGAGTTAACCCTCCCAAGGTAATCAGCGCAAGAAGGAAGCCGATAACGGCTGCGGGAATGGCAAGATAGCGGATATGGCGCTGGAACTCCTTGGCGATCGAAACGTCGGTCGCCCCCATAAAATGAAGGAGTTCGATGGTGTCGTGCTGAACCGACATAGCTGCGCGGCATATGACGATGATGGACGCCACCAAAGCAATAGCAGTCAGCGCCAGCATAATTCCGGCTAAGATCCCAAGGCCGGTTAAAAAGCCCATCAAACGGTCCATCCAACTGGCATGCGAATGGATCATGATGCCTTCACAGGTTCGGGATAATTCTTCGCGGAGCTTGTCACGGTCAATGGTACGCCCGACTTTCAGGTCCACGTCAATCAGGGTCGGCAGCGGGAGGGCGGCAAAAAGTGCAGGATCGCTGATCCAGGACTTGAGAAGCTCGGTCGTTTCGGATTCCGGGACGATTGTAACGTCGTCGATTTCGTTTTTGTCCTTCAAGAGTTCGACAATTTTTTCCGTTTTTGTCTTTTTGATTTCTCCGAGTTCATCGGGCATGGAGGGAACCTCAACCGTCAAGCGGCTTTGGAGATCATATTCCCAACTGACGGAGGTGCGAACCAGCGCAGCCTGTGCGGCCATGGCGAGGCTACCCAAAAACACCATGATGGTCATAATGATTGTGAGCATCAATCCCAGACGTTGATTGCGAAACGCCGTATCGAAAAGATGAAAAGGCATGGGAGTCATCAGGCCGCCTCGGACAGCGTTGTAACCAGCTTTCCGTTTTTCAGGCGGAGTATAGGTTTGGCGTATTTCTCAACAATGTTTTGTTGGTGTGTGGCAAAGATGATGGTTGTCCCCATTTTATTCAGTTCCAAAAACAGATGCATGAGTTTTTGAGCGGATTCTTCATCCACATTGCCGGTCGGTTCGTCAGCTAACAGCAAGCGTGGCTTGTTGACGATGGCGCGTGCAATGGCAACGCGTTGTTGTTCTCCGCCCGAAAGTTCGGACGGACGAGCATGTAACCGGTCTTGCAGCCCTACCCATTCGAGCAGTTCCGTCACATGCTGCGTGACCTGAGAGGGTTTGGCTCCAGCCAGACAAAGCGGCAGCGAAGCATTTTCAAGCGCCGTCAAATGCGGGATAAGGCGAAAATCCTGAAACACGATTCCAAGACGGCGACGCAAGGCGGGAAAATCATTCGGGGCCAGCGTTGAGGTGTCTTTGTCGAACAAAATAATACGTCCTTGAGACGGCCTTTCAATTTGGTAAATCAGTCTCAGCAAGGAAGACTTCCCTGCCCCACTCGCGCCGGTCAGGAAATAGAAAAGACCGGGCATGAGGGCAAGGTTAATATCGGATAATACGGAATGCCCGGCCTGATAGTGCAGACCGACATTTTCAAAAGATACCAGCATCAGACGCCACGATTGTAATTGATGATTGAGGTCCAAAAGCGCTCGAACTTGCGCAAGGATTCGATCATGGTTGAAATTTCAGTATCGGGAAGATGTGCCTCAGCCAGCATGGTCACCTGCTTTTCGAAATAGGCGGACAGGCGTTTGTGCAGCTCTAGCCCTTTTTCGGAGAGTTTAACGCGTACCGACCGGCGATCGTGTGGCGAACGTTCTTGAACCAGATATCCGGCCTCGAACATCTTCTTGACGTTGTAGGAGACATTGGACCCCAGATAGTAGCCCCTCGCCGTAAGCTCCCCGACCGTGATTTCATCCTCGCCAAGATTGTAAAGAATCAAGGCTTGTACGTTGTTAATGTCCTGCACGCCGCGATTATCGAGATCGACTTTGACGACTTCGAGAAAATGGCGGTGAAGGCGTTCAATCAACAAAATAGCTTCATAGTAAGGGTGACTCACCGGCTTGTCCTTCCTTGGTAACTCCATCCGAATGAAAGTACTTTAAGAATCAAGTTCGTGTCAAAGGGCTGTCGCTTTGGGTCAGGACGCCCGCGCATGCAGGGGTAGTGCGTTGAGGATGTGTTTCATTATTACGTTCTAAAAATAGATACAAGCGTATGATATATTCAGGTATTTTGCGTACGCTTTTTGATTAACCATTCATAAATAAGTTTGTGTGAACTGTCTTTAAGTGTCGATTTTCTCAGGCTTTTCGGCAGCTTTGTGGCTGTAATTTATCTAGGGGTGATTTCTATGAAATGTCGGGACGTTGTTTTAGGTATCGTTGGCGCTGGACGTATGGGGAGCGGTATCGCTGAATATGCTCTTTTGGCGGGCGCTCGCGTCGTTTTAACCGACCCTCGTGAAAAATCTATTCTGGCCGCGATAGCTGGTATCGAAAAGGCCCTTGTCGCTGCAAATGCCTGCGAGGAAAAGAAAGCCGAAGTGTTTTCTCGCCTGACATCGGGAACGGATTTTGCTTTGCTTGCCCCATGCGATCTTTGCGTGGAGGTTGTTTTAGATAATGACAGCATCAAAGCCTATATGCACAAACAAATGCGCAAGCATATCCGCCCAGACGCCGTGATTATCACGAACACCATGAATCTTTCGATTGAACGGCTGTCGCAGTGTCAGACTTGCCCTGACACGTTTATGGGCTGTTTGTTCGGTTTTCCGCCGCAAACCGCCAGAGACGTCAAACTGATCCCTTCTTCCCGAACGTCGAAAAAGGCGCTGGACCGTGCGATCGAGATTATGCATGCGATCGGCAAAGAGCCATCGGTGATTAAGGATAAAAAAGTTCCGATGCGCCTGACGGTCATGAAGCGTATGAATGTGAGCATGTATGCCATGATGGTTTCCTTTGCCGCTACGGGAAGCGGGATCTGGTTGACCGAAGGTCAAGTATCCGAAATTTTGACAACGACCGGTTTTTCCGTCAGCATCATTTTGGTCGTTTATTTCTTGCTTTTGATCCGTAAAACAATGAGACGGCTGAGGCATATTTGTGCGGCCTTAACCGGGCTTGCCGCAGACGATCACAATGTCACGGTGCCGGATACCAAAGTGGATGACGAATATGGCGATTTAGCGCGTATCGTCGATGTCTTTAAGTCAATCGTCAAGCAATTGGATCAAATCAGCGAACAAAGTGAAAAAGACCGCATGGCAGCCGAAACCAAGCGTCAAGATTTGGAACACTGCGCTCAGGATTTCAGGGCCAGCGTCAGCGACATTGTAAAGGCGGTTTCGGTTAAGTCCGGATCTTTAGAAGGTGATGCAAGGGAGCTGTCCGAAGCATCGGATGAAACAAGCCGTCTGACGGTTGTAGTGACCAAATCGACCGATCAAGCGACCACCGGGATCGAGACAGTTGCTTCCGCAGCGGAGGAGCTTTCGGCTTCAATTTCGGAAATCAACCGTCAGGTCGAAGAAAGCGCGCGTGTTTCCGATCAAGCGGTTGAGCAAGTTAAAAAGACCGATGCGACGGTTTCCGGGCTGCTCGAAGCGGCTGAACAAATCGGCGATGTCGTGAAGCTCATCCAAAGCATTGCGGAGCAGACAAACCTTCTTGCGCTTAACGCCACCATCGAAGCGGCCCGTGCCGGGGAAGCCGGAAAAGGATTTGCCGTCGTTGCAGGTGAAGTCAAAAATTTGGCCAGTCAGACCGGTCGCGCGACCGAGGAGATTGCCCAAAAGATCATCACCGTTCAGAATGTCACGAAAAATGCTGTAGAGGATATTCGCCAAATCGGATCGGTTATTGATCGCAATAATCAGATTACCCAGACAATTGCCGAAGCTGTCGAGCAACAAGCCGGAGCGACACAAGAAATTTCAACCAATATCCAAACGGCTGTGACAGGTACGACCGAGGTGTCGGCCTCTATCCGTAATGTCACGGAAGCTGCGGACAAGTCGCGCGGCGCAGCTAAGAATGTCTTTACCGTCTCCGCAGATTTGTCCGATGAAGCGCATCGGCTTCAGGATCAGATTCAGGCCTTCCTCTCCCGCGTTTGTGCGGGTGGCTGATCTGGCTGATTACTTATTATAAGCCGTTCGGTTCTACGCCTGAGGGGGTGATGACCTCAACCATCTGCGCTTTAAGACGGGACAGGCCTTCCTGATCCTTGGCCTCGGCGCGCGCGACAAGAACCGCCTGGGTGTTCGATGCGCGTAACAGCCACCACCCGTCCTCCGTCAAAACGCGTACGCCATCCGTTGCATCGACCTTAGCGCCTTTGGCGGCCAGCCGTTCACGGACTTCTTCTACGATGGCGAACTTCCGGTCTTCCGTGACCTCAAAGCGAATTTCCGGGGTGTTGACCATTTCCGGTAACGTGTCACGCAAGTCGGCTAAACTCGTGTCGAAGGTTTCCAGCAGTGAAAGCAGCCGGACGCCGCAATAGATCGCATCGTCATAGCCATAATATTTATCGGCAAAAAAGATATGACCACTCATTTCCCCGGCAAGTGGTGAGTTCGTTTCCGCCATTTTAACTTTGATAAGAGAATGCCCCGTCTTCCACATGAGCGGCACACCGCCGTCTTTGGCGATGGAGTCGAATAAAACCTGCGACGCTTTGACGTCGGCAATAATCGTAGCTCCGGG
>JBFWLD010000012.1:0-16730 GCA_050252315.1 Bdellovibrionales bacterium | reverse complement strand
TCCTCGTAGCAAGAACCCCAAACGAGAGACCAACGCCGAGTTCTTAGGCGAAGATCATTTTGAGGTGTTTTGTCGGTGGGGGATAAAAAAGAAACCGCACCATCGCAATCACCTAAGGCCGAAGCCTAAAGAAAAGAAGAACTGCAAAGCTGTTCTTTGTTGTAATAAGAGCAACAGCAGGGAAGAGAGGAATCGGCGCATTTTCGCTTTTTTCAAGCATTATGCAGTTCCCTCAGATGTTAACTGACGACAGTTCTTTCCATCACCGCGACATAAGGGCAAAAACACCCCAGCCCAGATATTCGCGCGTGTATGTAGCATAGCGTTCTGCCGCAGAGGTCAATTCGGCACGAACGTCTTTGGCAAAGTCATCGTCAGGATTTGTTTCAAGCCATCGGCGCATGGTAAGCCACTTGGCCGCTTCATATCTGTCCCAACTATCTTGATCTGCCAGAACCATTTCGACGACCTCGTAGCCGAGGGTGCCGAAAGAGGCAAGAAGCCCCGGGAGTAAGAGAAAGTCTGAAATGGAACCGGCGCGACATCCCTTGGCAACATCTTCTGTCGGCGGCACTTTCAGCCAGTACGGCTCGCCGATGAGGATGATCCCTCCGGGGCGGAGGCTCTTAGCCAAAAGTTCGATGGTACCGGCCACGCCTCCACCGATCCAAGTGGCGCCGACACAGGCGGCAACATCAACCTTTTCCTGAGCGATATAGTCAGTAGCATCGGCATGGATGAACGTTACCCGATCAGCGATCCTTAGCTCGTCGGCTCGATGGGTTGCTTGTTCGTAGAAGAGTCGGCTCATGTCGATGCCAGTGCCGATAATTTGGTGATCGCGTGCCCATGTACAGAGCATCTCCCCAGAGCCGCTGCCAAGGTCGAGCACACGGGTCCCCGGCTTCATACGCAACGCCGCTCCTAGAGTAGCG
This sequence comes from Bdellovibrionales bacterium, assembly GCA_050252315.1. Lineage (GTDB taxonomy): Bacteria > Pseudomonadota > Alphaproteobacteria > UBA9219 > UBA9219 > UBA8914. Next base: position 15,795 of record JBFWLD010000012.1, on the reverse strand, counting down.
AGCTTTTCTGGCGTAAACGGGTTATGAATGCGATGAGCACTTTCGGTAATGTTGAATATCCGCGGAATATCCACGACAGGAGCTTCGGAATGATTAAGCATGACTTTCCACCTCTGTTATCGGGGGAGAGAACGAACAGCCTCAAGACCAACCCCTTCATGAATTATAGCATTCACCACGAGATTATCTAATATGAAAAAATTTTCGTTCGATCAAGGAGCCTACGAGCGAAGAGATGCCTGATAAAGAATCCATGAAAGAACGGCTTGTCCCAAGGGCGCAAGGCATTAGAATAGCCTATAGCATTCAAGAAGAGGAGAGGGGAGTTATGGTATGAGGCAAGTCATAGCAAGCAGGATTTATTCTGTATGGGCTTTTTTCTTTTTCTGGCTTTTGTGTGCCTTTCCGGTTCAGGCGTCGTCCTATGATACGGTTTTGTCTCATATAAACGAACAAGTAAAATCCTTGACTTTTTTTATCTACGAGCATCCAACTGAAACGGATATGGGCCGCTTTTTTGTGTTAGATGGGGGCGTACAAAAATACGTTCAGTGCCATTTTTTTGAACGAGACAAAGTTCTTTTTTGTGAATCTTCGTCAGGTCGTTATGGTCCGGCTGGCGCCTTATCCTTATCGGCGAGCGCCAAAGCAGAAATAGCGAAAGAAGGTTTTGGTGCCACCGAAGGAACAGAAAATTATGCCAAGCAATGGCCGGTTGAAAGCAAGCAAAGCTTGCTGCCGATCATTCACCACGTTGTTCGCTTATTTTATCATGTCTATTTCGATGGCAAAGACGACGTTACCCTGTGCTCTCCCTATTTTGATTTCTTCTTTGAAAAGAACAGTTGCCATCGCCTTTTGAGGCAGTATCAAAACCGTGACAGGATGATCGACATATTAAGGTCTGGAAGAGATGTTCCTGACTTTTTTGTATCCATTCGGGAAGGTCCGCATTTTGAAACAGAAAAAGTTTTCCGGCTACCGTTGATCTCAGAGCCGGAAGTTTATGCAACGAATTCCCTTTTTGTCTTTGATGGATATGACGGACACGGACGTAAGGCGCGTTTTGTTTATAAAGGAAAAGAAGGTCTTTTTGTTCAAGAAAACTGGAATCTTTCGGCTCCGGATTCCCTTGAATAATTCTTAGAGCCTTTTTCCGAAAAGGTTGTCGCCCTTTCTATAGCCGGAAAAGGCTCTACCTCTTTGCTGCCGAGCAGATTCACGCGCTTAGTTTGTCGTCTAAGGACGCCAACCTAATCACGATCTGTTCTAGCCCCAAAAGAGCCGCCATCGGTTTTGCCGTAACCGACAGTCGGCTCTTGAGTAAGGACAGGAAAAGACAGCGCCTTACCCGGCAATCGCCTTTTCAATAGCGTGGCCCATTTCGCTGGTTGAAACGCGCTGCATGCCCTCGCTGTAAATATCGGCAGTGCGCAGCCCGTCATTCAGCGCTTTGCCAACGGCGGCTTCTATCTTTTGGGCAAGGTCCTTACGTCCAAACGAAAGCTCCAGCATCATGGCGGCGCTCAGGATCATGCCAATCGGGTTGGCAAGGCCTTTGCCCGCAATGTCGGGGGCGCTGCCGTGGATCGGTTCATAAAGCGCGATCTTGCCGCCGATAGAAGCCGAAGGCAAAAGCCCCAGCGAACCAGAAAGGACCGCAGCTTCATCCGACAAAATGTCGCCGAACATATTGGGAGTCAGCATCACGTCAAACGCCGAAGGCTGGCGGATGATCTGCATGGCGGCGTTATCGACATAAAGGTGCGACAATTCAACATCCGCATAATCCTTGCTGTGCACATCTTCGACAATCCCGCGCCAAAACCGCATAGATTCCAAAACGTTTGACTTGTCGATGGAGCAAACGCGCTTGTTGCGTTGACGCGCAAGGTCAAACGCCACCTTGGCAATGCGGCGCACTTCGCTTTCGGAATAGATCATGGTGTCATACGCGGCGCGTTCGCCGTTCACTTCCTTGGTGCCACGAGGCTGACCGAAATAAACGTCGCCGGTCAGCTCGCGTACGATCACAAAAGAAACGCCGGAAAGCCGTTCTGGGCGCAACGGCGAAAATCCTGTCAGTTGCGGCCAAATCACCAGCGGGCGCAGATTGGCGTAAAGGTCAAGCGTTTTACGAATAGCCAGCAATCCTTTTTCCGGACGCTTTTCTAAGGGAATGGAATCCCATTTTGGGCCGCCGACCGCGCCCAAAAGAATGGCATCCGCCTTCATCGCGGCATCCTGCGTTTCCTGCGGAAAGGGGTGGTCGTGCGAGTCAATGGCCGCGCCGCCGATGGGCTTGTCTTCAAACTCGAAAGCTAGTTCGTTTTTAAAGCAACCAAGGACGCGCTTGGCCTCTTCCATAATTTCGGGGCCAATACCGTCACCGGCAACAACAACAATCTTAGGCATGGGCTTTTTCTCCTTTAAGCCATGGTTGACGCGTGAAATGATCCTGCTCATAGGCTTCGATTTCCGCCTTGTTTTGTAAAATAACAGCGATGCTATCCAAACCGCCCAGCAAAATCTCGCGAATATTGGGCTCGATCTCAAAGCGATAGGACGCATCTTTGCCGGTTACGGTCTGCGTTTCAAGATCAATGGAAACGGAATCCGGATTTTGCGCCAGCGTCTCAATCGCCGCCTTGTCCAACTTAACCAGCAACAACCCGTTTTTATAACTGTTGTTATAGAAAATATCGGCAAAGCTCGGCGCGATCACGGCGCGAATGCCGAAATCAAGGATCGACCACGGCGCATGTTCGCGGCTGGACCCACATCCGAAATTCTCGCCAGTCAAAAGGATCTTGGCGTCTGGCCGTTGGTTTAACACGAAATCTGAACGCGGCTTGCCCTGCGCATCGTAGCGCAGCTCGGCGAATAGACACTTACCCAGCCCCGAACGTTTAATCGTCTTCAAAAATTGCTTGGGGAAGATCATATCCGTATCGACATTAGCAATCGGAAGGAAAGCGGCCTTGGCCGACAGGTGCGTAAACTTTTCCATTATTTCTCTCCCTTCACATAGGGGCGCACGTCGGTCAAATGCCCTTCAACAGCCGCCGCAGCCGCCATCATCGGGCTAACCAAATGCGTGCGTCCGCCCGCGCCTTGACGTCCTTCAAAGTTCCTGTTGGAGGTTGACGCGCAACGCTCGCCGGGCTCCAACCTGTCGGGGTTCATAGCCAAACACATCGAGCATCCCGGCTGCCGCCATTCAAACCCGGCTTCGATAAAGATTTTATCCAAACCTTCGGCTTCGGCCTGTTGTTTGACCAGACCGGACCCCGGCACAACCAGCACGCGTTTGACGTTCGCGGCTTTCTTTCTTCCCTTGGCGATTTGCGCAGCTTGACGCATATCTTCGATGCGAGCGTTGGTGCAAGAACCGATAAAGACCTGATCTATTTTGACCTCGTCCATTTTCTGGCCGGGTTTCAAATCCATGTAAGCCAGCGCGCGTTCGACCGACGACCGACGAATGGAATCCTCAATAGAGGCAGGATCAGGAACCGTCTGGGTGATCGCGCATCCCATCTCCGGATTAGTCCCCCATGTGACATAGGGCTCCAACGCCGACGCATTGATCCGAACTTCCGTATCGAACACCGCGTCATCGTCCGATCGCAAGGTGCGCCAGAAAGCGACCGCCTGATCCCACTGTTCACCGCTTGGGGCAAAAGGCTTGCCTTTCAGATAGGCAAAAGTCGTCTCATCGGGCGCAACCAAGCCCGACCGAGCGCCGCCTTCGATGGTCATGTTGGCTAACGTCATACGCCCTTCCATGGACATCGCCTCAATCGCAGGCCCGGCATATTCGATCACATGGCCGGTCCCGCCTGCAATGCCGATCTTGGCGATGATCGCCAGAATCAAATCCTTGGCGCCGACGCCTTCCTGAAAAGCCCCATCGACCCAGACGCGCATGTTTTTAGATTTACGCATCACCAAAGTCTGTGTCGCAAAAACCTGTTCGACTTCGCTGGTGCCGATGCCAAAGGCCAACGTGCCAAATGCACCATGGGTAGCGGTGTGGCTGTCACCGCAAACCAAAGTTGTGCCGGGCAGGGTAAAGCCTTGCTCCGGCCCGGTGACATGCACGATGCCCTGACGCACATCCGTCAATCCAAAGTAACAGATGCCATGCGCCTTGACGTTTTTCTCCAGCGTTTCAAATTGCTCGCGTGCTTGCAGATCGGCAAGCGGTTCGTCACGATTGGTCGTTGAAACCACATGGTCGGTGGTTGCCAAAACGCTGTCGCGTCGCCACAAAGGACGCTTGGAAAGGTCCAGCCCTTCGAAAGCCTGAGGGCTGGTGACCTCATGGATCATGTGCCGGTCGATATAGATCAGGCTTGATCCGTCGTCGAAGGATTTGACCAGATGCTCGGCCCAGATTTTATCATATAAAGTCTGTCCCATATTTTTTACTCCTTGGCGGCCATAATCTTGTTGATCGCGCCGACATAGGCGCGAGCCGACGACATAATGGTATCGGTGTCGCGCGCATGTCCAGTGTAATACGTCCCATCCTGCTTGAGCGTGATAACGGCTTCGGCCTGAGCATCTGTACCTTGCGACACGCTGTGCACTTCATAGGAATGCAGGGTCGGCGAGCATCCGGTTGCCTGCGAAACCGCTTGGAAGATCGCATCGAGAGGCCCATCGCCACCCGAAGAAACCTGAACCGGCTTTTCATTAACCTCCAACGTCACGTCGGCCTTGTACGCACCGGGGCCGTTTTGCGTGGTGTTAAAGGAAACCAACCGTACAAAGCTGTGCATGGCGATATGCTGATGATCGTGAATCAGGGTCAGCAAATCTTCCTCGGTCACATTCTTCTTGCGATCACACAAAGCCTTGAACGCATCAAAGCAACGGATAAAGGAATCTTCATCCATTTCGATCTGCCATTCGGTCAGCTTGTTCTTCAACGCCGCACGCCCCGAATGCTTGCCCAGAACGATTTGCGATTGCGTGATGCCAACCGTTTCCGGTTTCATGATCTCATAGGTGTCGCGGTTTTTGATCATGCCGTCTTGGTGAATACCGGATTCGTGCGCGAACGCGTTGGCCCCGACAATAGCCTTGTTCTTCTGCACGAAAAAGCCGGTAGTCGAAGCGACAAAGCGCGACGTCGGATAGATGCGGCGCGTATCAATGCCTGTCTCGCATCCAAAGAAATCGGCGCGAGTCTTGATCGCCATCACGACTTCTTCGAGCGGCGCATTCCCGGCGCGTTCGCCAATACCGTTGATGGTGCATTCGATCTGCCGAGCCCCGGCCTTGACGCCAGCCAAAGAGTTCGCCGAAGCCAACCCCAAATCGTCATGGCAGTGCACGGAAAAACAAACAGACGGGAATTTTTCAACTAAAGCCCCGATCATGGCCTGATATTCCTGCGGCATAGCGTACCCAACCGTGTCGGGAACGTTGATCGTGCTGGCCCCAGCATCAATGGCGGCTTTGACGGCGCGGATTAAATAATCCATGTCCGTGCGGGTCGCATCCATGGCCGACCATTCGACATCGTCACAGAAAGATCGGGCAAAGCGAACCGTCTCGTCGATAATTTCCAAAACCTGTTCTTCACTTTTGCGCATCTGATGTTCCAGATGGATTTTGCTGGTTGAAACAAAGGTGTGAATGCGCGGGCGTTCGACTTTTTCCAAAGCCTTGGCCGCAGCCTCAATATCACCCTTGATCGCGCGTGCCAGCGAACAAACGGTCGAGCGTTTAACGGCGCGCCCGACGGCAGCAATACATTCCGCATCGCCGGGGGAAGAGGCGGCAAATCCGGCCTCAATCACATCCACGCCCATAACGTCGAGCAAAGTGGCCACGGCAATCTTTTCTTTCAAAGACATGGTTGCGCCGGGCGATTGTTCGCCGTCGCGCAAGGTCGTGTCGAAAATAATGACGCGGTTGGAAGGGGCTGTCGTTGACATGAGGTTACTACCTTTCTGGTTTTCTCGTTTACACATTGGGAAAAAGGGGATGGCCGAAGCCATAAAAAAAGGCTCCTAAAAGAGCCTGAAAATGCGCTGAGCGGTCGTGCAACCCGTTGGTTGCCCCGTTATCAGCGCCGTCTTAGAAGTAGGATATACGAAAACATGGTCCTCTTAGTCTCCTCAAATGGATGCAAAAGCATACTCCAGCTTCCCCATCGTCGTCAATGCCTAAAAAATAGCGTAAATAAAGGCTATTGGCGACTATTTACTTTCCAGTACAGGCCAAAATCCCCATGACGAACTTGGAATTTTTGGTCGGCTGATACCGCACGCTATGCAAAGCCTGTTTGGCACGGTCAATATCGTCGAGTCCGAACTTGAACTCCATAACGGCAATATCCGGGCCCAGCGCCAACGATCCCACGCCGCCGGACGGGTCATGGTGACAATGGTAAAAGCGCAAATCCTTGTCCAAGGTCGCGCGAATGCGATGATCGGCGGAAAGGAAATATTCGCGTTCATAGCTGTTCATTAAAACGGGCATTGGCGACATATCCAGATACGCCGCCATTTCGGGGTCCAAAGGCTCGCGTACGATTTTCAAAAGCTCGGCATGGGACAAAGAATTAATTTTCCGACCGCCCATATCAATGGCGGCGATGTGCTTCCAGCCCATGCGCGATTTTTTGAATTTGATTTCAAGAAAAGCCTTCCCCAGCGATTGGGTGGCATCGCCGTACCATCTCAGTCGAACTTTGCTGCGCGAGGAAATACCGACAAGGTTTTCCCAATAAGAATCATAAGACGGATTGTCAAAGTAAAGATTGTTGATGATGCGTGCGGGATAGTTGGCAAAAAAGCCACACGGATGAACCTGCAACCATGCGGCCATGCTGTCATATTCGCTGACATGCGCGTTGAACTTGATTTCATAGCGAAGAGCAGAGGCATCATGCGTCATTTTTTCATGTACCCTTCTTTATATAAAGCGTCGATATCCACCTTGATCGGAGGGATAGTCTTCCCGTCCAGAATAAGCGAGCTTCCGATCTGCGCGACAATGTCATTGTCATGGGGCTCAAAGGTAATGTCGCTGGCCTCGATTCTGCCGCCGCCATATTCCGGCTTTTTCTGATAGGCCATCAGCACGGCATGCGAAATCTCGTGGAATACCGAGTGTTTCACGATAGCCGAGGATAAGTCCTTGGCGGCTACGCCGGTTGCCGAATTCGTAACGGTAATATCGGCGACATCGGCATGGCTGTCTTCGCCCATCGAGACGGCCTTGTCATGAATGCCGTCAAACACGCACTTTCTGACCTTGATGTGCGAGCCGCTAAAATCAATTCCATCCCCACCCGTGTTGGAAAAAGAACTGTTCGTTACAGAGCCCGTGGCAAAGTCGCCGTCGAATCCATCGGAATGCGATCCGCTCAGCTTCATCCCATCCATGGTGAAATGGGATCGAATGATGTTGATGCCGTCTTCGGAAATCGGGTCGATAATCCGGCTGTTGCGGATGTCGAGATTGGACTGATTAAAGGTCACGCCGCCTGTTATTCCCCAATCGCCATGTTTGGGAAAATCCGTGGCGCGGAAAGTGGCCCCGTCGAGTACGGATCGCACGCCGGGCGTCAAGCGGTTGGCTTCCATCACGATAAAGCCGCGCCAATGTTTGCCTTTTGTCGCAGGCTCGAAGCTGGAATCCTTCACCTGAACGGCCCCTTGCACAAAAAGCCCGGCTTCTTCGCCGAAAGCCAATTTGGCGTTTTGCGTTTTAAGACGAACGCCTTTCGGGAAAATCAAAAAATCGTCAATCGTCTGCGAGACATTTTCCAACAGCATTTCCTTGCGTTTGGCATCATAGCGAAAAGCCGGATAAAGCTTCCTAATTTCTGCCACGGACTTTGAGATCAATACCGGATGCGTTGCCGCTTCCGGATAAAGGATCGTCTTGATCTCATAAACCATCGCTTGCTGCGGCGTCGTTGCCTGCAACGTAAAGGCGATCTTATCTTGCGTCGTAACGTTTTTCAAAAGCCATGAAAAGGTTTTGGCTGTTTCGAACGGCTTTGTTTTTTCGATTTTCAGCGGCAGTTTAATATCGACCAGTTCTTGATAAGGCACGGATACGTTGTTTTTGACGGCAGTAATCCCGGTGATTTCGATGTCATCTTCAATGACGTTCCGAAGCTCCAGCCGCTTATTGTCTTTAGACACAAAAGCCATCGCCAGCGTTGGCAGCTCAATCCCATCGGAGTAAGGGACAGGCTGTTCATGTTGAAACTCTGAGGTTTTAAAATAAGCGTTTTGAAGAACAGCCTGCGCGCGTTCTTTGGCCGGATAGGACAAAGACGCATAATTAAAGGAAGGCAGCAGATAAAACTCCTTGCGCAAAGCCGTGAGTTCCTGTCGGTCCTTAGCCTTCAATTCGTCGATATAGGCCGGATCGTTGTATTTTTTAGCCAGCCCTGCGATATGTTTTTTAACGGAAGCCAGAATAACGGGATCGCTCAGGATAAGGCGGTCCAGAATTTGCGGGTAATAGGACCCGATCAACTCGCCATAGTCGATAATATCCATAATGCCCGCGTCATAGGCGATGGGTTCAATGCGGGCCGAGATCGGATTGTAGTAAAGGCGTAAATTGGTCCAAACCGTATCATGTACGGCACCCCAAATAATGGCGTTGGCGAGATACTTTCCCCAAATATCGACATCCAAAACCTCGGAAGGTTTCATCTTGTGTTCAAGCACCGCGCGCATCAGCGAGATCGCCAAATCGGTCTGCGCGGGATCAGGGCTGCTCATGGCCTCGAAAACAAAGGTGTTCGGATTTTCAAAGGCCGCCAATTTGCCGCCCGCCGGATCAATGACGCCATTGTCCTTTTCCTGCCTGTGCGCCATAACGGCCTTCCAACGCAGTTCCTCATTGATCTTGAGGATAGGACCTTCCTTACGTTCCTGACTTTCTAAAAGATTTTTGGAGAAACTTTCTTCAATGGCCATAATGCCGATGCTTTCGCCATTGACCGACGCCTCGACAAAGAAATAACGCGGGGTTAGAATACCAAGATCCCGAAGCGTTTTGAAATAAAGCGGTTCGACTTGATAATTACGGGTCCACGGCGCCTGAATGGCAAAAACACTCATGCCCATAAAGGTGTCTTTTTTTGTTTTGATTTTGAAAGACCATTTTTTAGGGTCACTCCAGTGATCCACCAGATCGCCTTTCAGGCGCAACTTCGCCTTAATGCTCTTCCCTTGGAAATCAATTGACGCAGGGACATAGGTGTTCTCGTCCGAGCTTTTGACGCCATCTTTTAGCGCTGCCGCTCGTTGTTTTTTCAAAAGCTGATAGGATTTGAAATCAATATTGATGTTAATCTTGGTCGTTTCCGTATCGGCCAGAGTGCGCGGTAACGAAAGAAGGGCTTCTTTGAGAAGCGAACGGGCGGAGTAGGGCAGCCCATAAGTATTCCGGACCTGTTCGTGCCGAATCGTGAGCCCATCATATCGCGTGTTTAAGAAGGAAGCTGCCGATAGTTCGTTATTGTATCTGTGAAGGATAAATAACCCAGCCGAAGAAAATAGAACGACCATCAAACAGAGCAACGCTCCCCACGCGAGAGACCGTTGAGTCCTGTTTTTTTCGAAGGCCGCAATGTTGTTATAGGCGTAAGCGCGACGCAAGCGCTTAGCCATTCCCCGCAAAGGCAGATAGATAAAGCGCGCCAACGCCGCGAGAAAGATATAAATAAGCTTAGCCATGGCGTTTTTTCTTTGCGAGTTTTTTCTTGGTCCGGCGCTGTCCCCACAGGCTCGCCGCCCCGTCGATCAGGATCAGCGCCAAGATAAAGGAAAGAATGTTCTGCGCCTTTTTCGACCGGAAAATGTCCAACCGAGGTCCAAAGCGTTGGATAATTAAGCGATGAACCGCCAATCTGCCATCGCGTCCGAAATAGGCGCGGAATTCCAAATTTTGAATGGGTTTAATCGCGCAAGACAGAATATCGACGGTTTGGATTTGGTCTTTGGATAAAAAGACGTTGCTTCTTTCCCAAAGCCAAGAGGAATCGCTTCGAATATCCCAAAAGCTGGCGGTCGAAGTCGGCGTATCTGCTTTAAAGGTATAGAACATTTGGAAACGATACAGGCCAAGGGGCAGCTCAATGCCCGGACCGAACACCAAAAAGCCCGCCTTGTTGGCGGAAAATTTGGTTTCGGCTTGTTCTTGCGGAACGTTCTGGGCCGGGCTTGCCACGTCTAGATCCGAAGGCAAGGCGCTTGCCGGAGCCTCAAAAACCGTACTCGGCACCCAAAAACTGGCCAACAAAATCCCCATGAACCATACCAGTAAAAGGAATTGCGCGCGGAAAAGCCATTTTTGCGAAAGGTGTTCTATTTTACCGGACAGGGCGGGCTCTTTTTGGTGAAGTTTTTCGACAAAAGCAGGCGTACACACGGCACCCCATAGCTTTTTGACAGGAATCGTCATCAGCCAAAAGGCGTACAGCGCATAAATGTAAACCCTGTAAATAAAGATGCGCGAATGAAGCGGACGGGATCTCAGCCTCATTTAGACTCCTGGTATCCTCGATTGGTCAATAAAGGAAACGGAAGCCTTGGGATACTTTTCCTTGATGTCCTGCGTTATTTTAAAAATTTCGTCGGTAGTGCTGACATCCACGACAAACGAAAGGTGCGATCCGGAGGGGCTTCGGTCAAAGCGTTTAAGATCGCACAGCTTGGTCTGACTGATGATAAGTTTGACGGCTTGAGCGAAATCTTCGGAGTCATTGTCGGAGGTGATGGAAAGATAAAGGTTCTGCGTATATTTTTGCCGCGAGAAATGACGAATGATAGCGACGAACAGAAGAATGAGAACAGAGGATACAACGGTAACGGCCATCATGTTTGCGCCTGTGCCAAGGCCGATGGCAATCGCCATGAACAGATAGACAAGTTCTTCGGGTTCCTTGATCGGGGTGCGGAAACGCACGATGGATAAAGCGCCGACAAGACCCAAGGATAAGGCCAAAGAGGATTTAACGATCGAGATAATCAAACAGACAATTAACGTCAAAAACGGAAGGATTCTTGAAATTTCCTTTTTACTGGAAAGCACCATCGAAAATTTCTCGAAATGCCATTTCAGCCCCATGCCCAAGGCCAAACAAACGGCCAGATTTAGCAGGACGGTTGTTAAAGAAAGCTCGTCAAAAGAAAGAGATTCAATGGCGTTCATAGCAATAGGCACCTTTTTGTCATCGTTATGGATTCAGGACAACGTGTTGAAGTGTGGGGAGGGTTGGTAAAATGGCATGTTCGATGAGTCGAGGCAAGAAATCTTTGCCGAGGGGGCCTGAAAAACAGGCATTTGTTACATTCATGCTGGAAGTTTCTTGCATTGGCGGACAAAAAGAGATAACAGCGCAAGAGAGCAGGCGTCGTCCTGCCCTTTATCTTTCTTCCAGCCAAAGGCGCGGTTAATGGCTCCGGGACTATCAGACCTCCTCAAGACTCTGCGGAATCCCTATCTTTTTATGTATCTGGCGATGAGCGACATCAAAGCGCGTTACAAGCGAAGCGTGCTGGGGCCGTTATGGATTACGCTGAGCACGGCGATCGGCGTCGTGGGCCTTGGTTTTATCTGGAGCGCGCTTTTTCATTTAGATAAAAGCGTTTACATACCGACCTTAAGTATCGGGCTTATCCTTTGGCAGTTCATTTCCGGCAGCATTATCGAATCAAGCACGATTTTTGTGCGCTATGCGGGTATTATTAAAAATGTGGACCTGCCGATTTCCCTTTATCCGGCCCAACTGCTTGTCCGTCAGCTCTTAATCCTTGCGCATAACATTCCCTTGTATTTTCTTGTTATCCTTGTGCTCGGCGTGCCGATCAATTTAAATTTCTTGTGGTTTTTTCCGGGCTTTCTTCTGGTCGTGCTGAATTTATTTTGGATTATGTTGTTGATCGGTATTTTGGGCGCGCGCTTTCGGGATTTAGAGTATCTAATCGGCACGGTAATGCCGCTTTTGATGTTTTTTACGCCCGTCATGTATCGTCCGAACGCCTTGCCGTACAGCAAGGTCATCATTTTGCTCAATCCGTTGGCCGACATGATCGAGATTATCCGCTATCCGCTTTTGGGAGAACCTGTTCCGGGCTATTTGTTTGCCGTGAATATAGCGCTGTTTGTCGTTGGGGGCGCCGTTACTCTTTTCCTTTTTAACAAAAAGCGCGATCGTGTCGCTTTGTGGGTGTGACGAATGGCAGCTTTCATCCGTTTTTCCAATGTAACGGTCCAGTACCCGATTTATAATGCGCGAAGCATGTCGTTGCGTAACCAGTTGATTAGGATCAGCACCGGGGGGCGCATCGAAAGCGAAGCCGGACATGTCCAGATTGTGACGGCGTTGGAGAATGCGAGTTTCGAGATTAACCATGGCGACGCCGTAGCCTTAGTCGGCCATAACGGAGCCGGTAAAAGTACGCTTTTGCGAACGATGGCCGGGGTTTACACGCCTGTTTCGGGCACGATCGAGCGGGAAGGCCGGGTTGCAACGGTGATTGACATCGGCACGGGCATAGACCCGGAGCTGACGGGCTACGAGAATATTCTGCGCATGTCCATGCTGTTGGGGCTGCGCAAGCAGGAGGCGTTGGAAAGAGTTTCCGATATCGAATCCTTCACCCAGTTGGGGAATTTTTTACAGCTCCCAGTGCGCACCTATTCCGCGGGCATGGCGACTCGCCTTATGTTTGCTATTGCGACATCGACCAAGCCTGATATCCTTCTCGTAGATGAGGTTTTTGGGACGGGCGATGCCGAGTTTCAGGCCAAGGCGGAGCAGCGCATGTTGGATTTAATCCATTCGGTCGGTATCTTCGTTTTTGCCTCGCATGATATGGCGTTGGCCAAAAAATATTGCACGCGTTTTTTCAAATTGGAGCACGGGCATTTAACGGAAGTGAGTATCAACGATGTTTAATCGCCAGACAGATAGGACAAACGGATGAAACGGTTGGTGATGGATTTAGACCATACTTTGACAACCGAGCCAGAGGGTGATGATAAGGATTACGCCTCCATGCCCGTGAACGAAGCCGTGGCGGAAAAGGTCCGTGCCTATAAAAAGATGGGCTATCAGATCATTATCTATTCGTCGCGCAACATGCGCACTTATCAAGGATCGGTCGGTCATATCAATGCGCATACCTTGCCGATTATCCATGCGTGGCTTGTTAAGAACGACATCCCGTTTGATGAGATTCATGTCGGCAAGCCATGGTGCGGCCACGAAGGTTTTTATGTGGATGACAAAGCCATCCGTCCCGACGAGTTTTTGTCCTTGTCCGATGACGAGATACAGCGTCTTGTGGGCAATACGAAGTAAGGATCGACGATGAGCGGAGATATATCGTCCTATGGCATTATTCTTTCCAGCGCCTATTTGGTTCCGGGATTGGTTGCCGAATTTGGGCGCCTCCCGTCTTCTTTTTTGTCTCTTGCGAATCGGCGTCTCTACAAGTGGCAGGTGGAAAGCCTTAAACCGTTAACGAGCAACGGCCTGTTGATGACCTTACCGGAAGGCTATGTGCTTGAGGCGTTTGATAAAGTGTGGTTGGCGGAAAATAACGTGTCCACGCATTTTCTCAAGGCGCAAAGTTCGTTGGGGGAAGTGCTGGCCGATGTGTTGAAGGTCATCCCTGAAGAAGTGGAAGAGCTTTGGATTCTCTTTGGCGACACCTATATTTCGAATATAGCAAGCCTGCCGCCGGATACGTTGGCCGTCGGCCATGTGCAGGAGCATTCCAACTGGGGTTATTGCCTGCAATATGAATCCGGCCAGATTAAAATTGTCGAATCCGTTGATTCCAACAGTTCGGGAACCCGTCCGGTCGTCTGCGGCGCGTTTCGGTTGAATAAAAAGAGGTTTGCCTGTTGCCTGCCGGAAGCCGACAACGATTTTTATGCCGCGCTTGGCCTTTACAGCACGAAACACCGGCTGGACCCCTTTGTCGTCGGCAAAAGCTGGTTTGACTTCGGGCATTTGCATACCTATTTCCGTTCGCGTCAGGCCTTTACGACCGAGCGCTCCTTCAACGCCATCAAGATGGAAAACAGAAAGGTCAGCAAGTTCAGCGGCGACATGGCAAAAATGCTCGCCGAGTCCGCGTGGTTCGAGCAAGTCCCACGGGATCTTTCCGTGTTCCTGCCCAATTATCTGGGGCGCGTGCGCAAAGAAAATATGGCGGGTTACGCCATGGAATATCTCTATCTAACGCCGGTGAACGATCTGTTCGTGCACGGCAAGCTGCCGCAATATGTGTGGGAGCAAATTTTGACGGCCTGCAAGTCCTTTATGGAAACATGCGCCGATTTCCCGCCTAAGGAAGAGCTGGAATCCGACCTCAATTGGCTATACGGGCAGAAAACGAAAAAACGCTTAAAGGATTTCGCCTCCGTGCGTGGCCTTTCGCTTGATAAGCCGTGGGTGTTCAACGGACGCCCCATGCCCTGCTTGAACGACATTTTCGCACAGGTGCTCCAAGCGGTCCAAACCGCGTCCCCGGATAAAATCTGTGTCATCCATGGCGACTTCCATTTTGCGAATATCTTTTTCGACTTCCGTTCGCTGGGCATTAAAATGGTTGATCCGCGCGGGCTGATTAAAGACATTCCGACAATTTATGGGGATAGCCGTTACGATCTGGCCAAGCTGTCGCATTCGATCACCGGTCTTTATGATTATATTATTGCTGGGATCTTGCGGGCTTCGATGCCAAAGGCGTACGAGCTTGTTTTTGAGGTCCCCGTGATTGATCAGGCCGAGCGAGTCGCCAAGGTCTTTACTCCCATGACCTTCAATGGGCTTTCTCCGAACGATCCGGAAATCAAAGCGATCGTGATTTTGTTGTTTTTGTCCATGTTGCCGTTGCATGCGGATAAGCCGGAGCGTCAAACCACGTTGCTGGCGAATGTCTTCCGTTTGTACGATGACTTTATTTCCTGAGGTCGGCATGTTTGTTTTTCCTATGGCCGGGCTGAGCCAACGTTTCATTAAAGCCGGATATGAGTTGCCGAAATACCGGCTAAAGGCGGGTGGCCAAAGCATCTTTGGCCATGTCCTTTCCGGATTTTCAGCCTATTTCAAGACGGATACGTTTTTGTTTATTTGCCGTGACGTAGCGGACACCCCAGCCTTTGTCGAAAAAGAATGCAAGGCCCTGGGGATCAAATCCTATGAGATTGTTGTGCTTTCCGAGCCGACACGGGGGCAGGCGGAAACCGTTTTTCTGGGCCTCAAGCAAAAAGCTGTGTCCGAGGAGGAACCCTTAACCATCTTTAACATCGACACAATCCACCCGGATTTTCAGCACCCGATTCCAGAGGATTTCGCCAAGATGGACGGGTATTTGGAAGTGTTTCAGGGCCCCGGCGACGCGTGGTCCTTTGCGCGCACGAAATCGCCGACCGACAACACGGTTGTTGAAACGGCAGAGAAACGGCGAATTTCACCTTATTGTTCAACGGGCCTGTATTATTTCCGCCGAGCCGCCTTTTTCTACGATTCTTATGAAAAAGAGGTCGCGAAGCCTGAAGAAGAATGGGACGCCAAAGAACTCTATATCGCGCCGCTTTATAACGACTTGATCGCAAGCGGCAAGGTTGTTAAAGCTGTCGAGATTCCGTTTTCTTTTCTGATTCCCTGCGGCGTGCCGGACGAATACGAGGCCTTTAAGAAAGCCTGTGACAATCGTACCTGAGCCACGCCAAGGGAGATGTTGAGTGAAAGACCCTTCGATGCCTTTGTCGCCACACCTTAGCCTA
>JBFWLD010000011.1:0-17069 GCA_050252315.1 Bdellovibrionales bacterium | reverse complement strand
GCTTCGCGTTTATCACAACAAGCTTCTGGTCCATAAAGGCGAGTTCAAGCTGGCCTCCATGTTCCAAAACGTGCTGGCCGAAATGCTGAATAACGGGGAACTGGATGCGATTGTCGATCGCTATGAACGCTATCCCGGCGCGTTGATCCGGGTGTCTAAGCCTTTTTGAGGAAGGTTCGGGATGGGATTTGAACGGGAGGAGAAGAGGAAGAACCCCTCCCCGAAAATGCCGAGGCATTTTCGACCCTCCCGCAAGGGGCGGGTGGTGGGCCTGCACAAACGTTGAGGGAAGGGAAGAAACGTCGAGGGGGCTAGGCCTGCACAAAAGGTGGGGGATGGGGAGAAACGTCGAGGGGGCTGGGCCTGCACAAAAGGTGGGGGATGGGGAGAAACGTTGAGGGGGGTGGACGTGGCTTTTTGTTTTATAGTCCTTTTAAATAAAAATGGCCTGTTTAGAAACGGATGGGGAGTGGTTATCGTTTAATGCAGGAGAGGAATTCGACGCGCAAGGCTTGGGGATTCAGGTTGCGACCGATGAGCACAAGGCGGCTGAATCGCTTTTCACCTTTGCCCCATGGCGGCAGGACCGTGCCTTCCAACATCATATGCACGCCTTGAATCACGATGCGGCGATCTTCGCCGTCAAACTGGAAGATCCCTTTATAGCGCAGCAAATCCTGCCCCTTTTTCGCGGAAAGCTCGCCGATCCAATCTTGCAGCTTGGCTCCGTCCAACGGTTTTTCCGTGGTCAACGACACGCTCGAAATATCGCTGGCATGCGCAAAACGAGGGTCGGCATGCGCGGCGCTGCATGCTTCGCAGCTACAGCCCGCCTCATGCGTGTGGTGGGTATGCGCGTGTTCCTCTTGCTCTTCCGCGCTTAGGAAGTCCGGCTCCATTTCCAAAATCTTATTCAGATCAAAGCCGCCTAGTCCTACAATTTCATCCAAGGGAACGTCGCCGCGCGAGGCGGCCAAAATCCGTGCAAAGGGGTTGAGCTTTTGGATCATGCCCTTGATCCCTTCCACCTCCTCTGCGGCCACGAGGTCCGTTTTGTTCAACACAACACAATCGGCAAAGGCGATCTGCTGTTCAACCTCCGGCGCGTTTTTCAACTGATCGCGCACATGATACGCATCGACCAACGCAATCACGCTGTCCAACCGCGTTTTAGCGGCGACATCGCGGTCCGTAAAAAACGTTTGGGCCACCGGCGCGGGATCGGCCAGCCCGGTCGTTTCCAGCAAAATGCCATCAAACTGCCCGGCCCGGCGCATCAGCCCGGAAAGCACGCGGATCAAATCGCCACGCACCGTGCAACAAACGCAGCCATTGCTCAATTCGTAGATTTCTTCGTCCGCTTCCACGATCAGGTCGTTATCCACGCCGATTTCACCGAACTCGTTCACGATCACCGCATATTTCTTACCGTGCTTTTCGGACAAAAGGCGGTTGAGCAAGGTTGTTTTTCCTGCCCCCAGATAGCCGGTTAAAACGGTTACAGGTATTTTCGATAGCGTATCGGTCATGCGTTTTTCCTTTATCTTTGGCGGTTCCGGTATGAACCAATCCTCTGAGAGACTCAACAAAACAATGCTCTAGCCCCCTATTCCGTTTAGGTTAAAATTCGTGCTTTTCGCTCGGCTCAAGGTGATGTAGAAAGATGGGTAGGTTTTTCGGCTATCCGGGGCTCTTTATTCGCTATGATCAGTCTGCGCCATACGCTTTGTTTGACAAGTGCTTTTTTCCTTTTGTCCGCTGGGTCGGCTCTGGCCCAATATGCCCCTGTTCCCAAGAAATCTCCACGCACTCCCGTGACCAAGCAGGTATTAAAGGGCGGGAAAACATCCAGTTTAGCGCCGTCTCATATTCTGAGCGGACTGGCGACCGTTCTGGATGCCGAGCGCCTGCGTATCCAAAATATTGAAGTACGCCTTTTCGGCGTCGTGCCGCCGCAGATGGGGGCCTCCTTCGGGCCTCAAGCTCGCGCCGTTGTCGATGCGCTGACCCAAGGCTCCGTCACCTGTCAGATCAAAGACCGGACACGCGATGGGAACTATTTAGCCCTTTGCAACAACGAAGCCGGGTCTGATTTCGGACTTGAACTTTTACGCCGAGGGCTTGCGACTTGCGCGCGTGGATCGCTTCGCTCGACACCTTATGAAGCTCCGTATCAAGCTGCGGAAGCTGCCGCCCAAAATCAAAAGCTCGGCCTTTGGTCCGGCTCTATTCCCGCAGCGGCTTCCGAATCCAGCATTCGCGAGGTCATGGCCAAAACGCAAATCGCCAAAATTGAAGCCGACAAGGCCAAACAAGAAGCGAAAAAAGCCCAAAATGAATTGGAAAAAGCCAAGGCTCAGTTGGAACAACTGGAAAGCATAGCGACCGCTGCCGAAATTGCTACGCAGCCGATGGAGCCCCAAGACACAACGACGGCGGATATTCCCTCGCCCGAGCCGACGACGACAACCGTCCTTAGCCTGAGCACTGGCAAAAATATCGCGGCGCCACTGCCTCCATTTAAGCCCGATTTGGCCGTCAATCTGTTACAGCCGCCGACCGCTCAGGAAGTTCAAGCCGTTCTGGATGCGGCAAAGGCTCCGCCTCTCTCGGCAGACCAAGGACGCCTTGCCGCGCCTCAGACTTTTGTAGAACGCTATCAACTGATCCTTTCCGCCTTGCTTCTTTTTGGAACCGCGGTGACCTTATCCGCTGCCTTTGCTTGGAATAAGGCGCGCCAAAAAAGAGAGGATATGCGCTCTATTGCCGCTGCGCTTCATGGCGAGTTGATGGCCGCACGCTCCGTGTGCAAAGCCAGACTGGTCAAGATGAAACAGGATGGCTCCGCCAAGGCTGTGGCTTGGCCACGCATCCGTATCCTTGTCTTTCAGGCCTATATCGGCAAGCTGGGCTGCTTGGGGGCTGAACTTTCTCGGCAAATTGCCTCTATCTACGGTATGGCAAGCGACTATGCCGCCTATTATGCCGGGTCCGGCGCGGCACAGCCCGAAACCGCTAAGCAACGCGCCCTTGAAACCTTGATCCGGCATATTGAAGAAGTGACGCCCCGTTTAAACCAAATCGAAAAAGAAGGCCGTCTGCCCAAGGCCGAAAAGAAAAGCAAGCAACCGCTAGCGATTAAAGCTCCGGAAAAAAAGCTTTCACTTTCCACGCATCCCAAGCCGCCTTCAACCGGCGGAGATGACGATACCAAGGCGACCGTCCAAGCCCAACTGACCCCGCCCTCTTCCAGCACGATTACGGCAGTCTTTACTCAATCCAAAACGGAGATCCTTGCCGAATCCGGCGGACTGAAAAAAGCCTTGCGTCAAGCCAAACGCAGGGCAAAGCCTGCGGTTTCGACGATGCTGAAACACTCCAAGGGGAAAGCTGCGTCGCCCGGCCAGCTCTTGCGCGAAACTTTGCATGTCGATCAAGCTGCCGAGGCGGCTAAGAAAGCCATGGCCTCCCTTAATTTGAAGGCGCCGATTATCGAACGGCTTTCCAAATTAAAGAAGGTTGCGGTCAGCCACTTGCCCGCGCCCCAAACAACGTCAACGGCACGGGCGTCGCACGAGCCGATCGACGATTTTACCATTCCGGACTATGCCGACCTGACCGAAGAAGAGCTGGAGGCTTTGCTCTACGCCGAAGAGGAAATGACTTTGGCCTCGCCTGTCGGGAAGTGGCGGCAAGTGGGATAGGCGTTGACCGGTTTTTGCGATGGCGATCCACACCATTGAACCTGTCGATAGTGCGACCTATCTCCCAACCGTTATTCCGCCAAACCGACGGGCTTTGAGGGCGCAGACCCACGAAACGGTTTTTCCCAAAGAATAAATCCATCCCAGAGCCTTGCCGGACGGGACATGCTGGTCGGCGATGATACATCTTGGTTAATTCGCGGCAGGTTTGCGCAACTATTACCTTCTTGTTACAAGGTTTCGATCGACTTATTTTTATCAAGATTTTTTATGCGGATTGTTTCACCCCAAAACGTATCGCTGGCAAATGCGAGAATCGTTGCGCCTCTTTCCATGGCGCGGATTACCCAAGGGCAAACTGCGGCTAATACTTTGCGGGTTTTTACGGATATATTGCCGCCCTATCTCGGTGAACCGACCAATGACGTCTCCCTTCTTTTAACGACCGACCTCTATTTACACAATGCGCAGGAACCGGCAGCAACGCTGTATGACAGGTTGCTTCAAAATAATCTGAGCTTTCGATCCGGATGGAAGAAAAAAGTTCAACAGGCTGCGCAGCGTACGGATCTGGCCTTGCCGTTTTATCCCAAGGCTTTCGGCTGTTTGGAATGGATCAACGTTGTGACCGCCGATCCTGCAGATTTTCAAACGGATCGACAAACCTTGGCTCGCCTCTATCAAAAAGATGCGACTTTCTTCTCTTTAGTGAACCGTGATATCGAGTCCTTTCACCGCAAGGTCGGGCCCGATACTGTCGCTTTTATTCTGGAAGAAATCGTTGGAACGCACAGGATGTTTATGGGGAACGTTCCTTTGCACACGCATCTTTCCGATGCAACCGGCAACATCGTTCTTACCTATCCAGGCCATCCGCCTCATAGCCTGCCTTATGGGCTGGAGAAGCTTCAGGGCCGCAGGCGCGACTTGCCGCAAATGCTGTTTATCTGCACCCGACCAGACCGCGTTGAACAAATCTATGAGCTTCAAAAAACACGGCCTGTATAGCCTAAGACAGATAAAATGATTCAAAAAAATGGGACCCCAGCCTTCCTGCTTCGCCAAGGCTTCGCAGGACAAGTCGCTGGGGTGACGCTTACTTCAACAGAAAAAAGAAGGGGTTTTTGAAAGAGAGGTGAAGTGGTTTGTATAGGGGATGAGAAGGTAACCCCACCCCGAAAACGACAAGCGTTTTCGACCCGCCCGCAAGGGGCGGGTGGTTGGGCTTGGGAAATGGGGCTGAGGTTTGGGATATCCTCGGCAGGCGTTAGGCTTACTAGAGCCTTTTTCCGAAAAGGTTGACGGCCTTTCTAATGCCGGAAAAGGCTCTACCTCTTTGCTGCCGAGCAGATTCACGCGTTTAGGTCGTCGTCTAAGGACGCCAACCTAATCACGATCTGCTCTAACATAAACACTCGCGTTCGCCTTGTTTCACACGCTTGAGAAGTTCGTCGGCGCGGCGCTGGTCGCCTTCGGACAAACGGCTCATTTCCCTTTCAATCAGGCTACAGCCCGCCTGCTTCGTTTGCGGCGTTGCGTAGTCGATCAGGTACTCCTCAAACGTTGAAAGCGCGTTCGGCGTACAGTGATTCTTGATTTTTCCGCTTTTCGCAAAAGGCATAAACTTTGCGCCCATACGGCCAAGCTGATCGCAGGCCGTGCAATTGGACGGGATAAAGCCTCGTTCGGCCAGATCGAGCACCACCTCATCCAAAGAGCGGTGATCGCCAAGCTGGAACTGGCTTTCGTCAAACCGCTCCGTCGCTTCGGCTTCGGCATAGCCGCCGGGATTTGTTCTGCTGCCTGCGGATATTTGCGAAACGCCAAGTTCCAAGGTTTCTTGCCGCATTTGCTCGTTCTCACGCGTGGACATAATCATGCCGGTGTAAGGAACCGCCAGCCGCAAAACCGCAACGATTTTCTTGAAGGCGTTGTCGTTCACGGCATGAGGCGAAGACGTTGCGAACGAAGAGCCATGCGCCGGTTCTAGGCGCGGAACGCTGATGGTATGACAGCCGATGCCGAACGTTTTGTCCAAATCCGCGATATGCTGCAACAAAGACAGGGAATCGAACCGCCAATCCGCGAGGCCGTAAAGAACGCCGACGCCGACATCGCCAAGGCCGGCCTCCATGGCCCGGTGCATGGCGGTCACGCGCCAATCAAAATCTGCCTTGCGGCCCGACTTGTGCAATTCGGCATAAATCTTCCGGTCGTAGGTTTCCTGGAAAACCTGAAACGTGCCGATCTTGGCTTCTTCCAATTTCTTGAAGGCATTGATGCCGACCGGCGCAAGATTGACGTTCACGCGTCTTATATTCGCGCCCGGTTTGTCGCCCTGAACGGAATAAATCGTTTCGATTGCTTTAAGAATGTACTCAAACCCCTGATCGTCCGGGTAGGATTCCCCTGCTACCATAAGGGTTCGCTTATGCCCTTGATTGACCAAAAGGCGCGTTTCCAAAGCGATCTCTTCCATCGTTAGGGCGCGTCGTTTCAACTCTTTGTTCGAGGCGCGGAACGCGCAATAAAGACATTCGTTTTTGCAATGATTGGAAATGTACATCGGCGCAAACAGGACAATCCGTCGGCCATAGATTTCTTCCTTGATCTTTTTGGCGAGCGTGAACATTTCGCCGAGAATTTCCGGGTCGTCCATTTCCATCAAAACGGCGGACTCTTCAATCGTCAGGCCCTTTTTTTCGGCTGCTTTGGCAAGGATTTCTCTTTGTCGCTTTTTGTCCGCCTGCTTTGCCTGTGTGAGGGCCGTATCAATAGCCTCGGGGTCAAGCCATGCAGTGTATTTTTCTTGCGACGACATTTTTTAAAAACTCCTTAATCTCGTTTATAAGCAGGCATTAATCGCTTGCAATAGGACGAATCAAGAATTAGTAATACTATTGAATATTGATGGCAAGGGATGCGTCTCTCCTTTTTTCTCCGCCGGGCGTCCTGTCCGATTTAAAAAGTCCAACCGAAGAAAGAATATCCTATGACCGCTAACGATGCGAAGGCTTCGAGCAAAAGTCGTTTTTTTGACAGGCTCGGCGCCCGAAGTGTTTCTCTGGAAGATGAAATCGACGAACTCATCGAACGTATGGGATCTAGCCGTACCTCGTTGATTCCCGTCTTGCAGGAAATTAAGCAGAAACACGCCGTCATCAACAATTTCGCCATGCAATATGTCGCTCACCGGTTAGGGATTAGCCCTTCTGAAGTTTATGGCGTTGTCAGCTTTTATTCCTTTTTAAACGAGGAATATCACGGGCGTTTCGTCATTCGCCTGTGCCGCACCATAAGCTGTGACATGGTCGGCAAGGAAAACGTCGCGCGGCAGCTTGAAAACGATCTGGGCATTAAGTTCGGCGAGTCCACGCCGGATGGGAAATTCTCGCTGGAATGGGCCAATTGTATCGGTATGTGCGATCAAGGCCCGGCAATTCTGGTCAATGAACAGGTTTTTACGCACGTCACCCCTGAAAAAATCCATGAGATTTTGGAAGGATGCGAAAAAGCCTATCAAAATGCTTCCCTCAAGAAAAAAAGGAACGGCCATGACCATTAGGAATCAGATTTCCTTTGCAGCCATCCCGTCGGGGGAAGGCCTTAAGGCGGCCTTAGGCAAGGATCGTGCCGAGGTTTTGCAGACTGTAACGGATTCAGGCCTGCGCGGTCGCGGCGGGGCGGGCTTTCCTGCCGGTATGAAATGGAAAATTGCAAGCGAGGCCGAAGGAAGCAAGAAAATCGTTATTTGTAACGCCGATGAAGGCGAGCCGGGTACTTTTAAAGACCGGGTTATTCTGTCCGAATGGGCGGACTTGGTTTTCGAAGGCATGACGATTGCCGGATATGCGATCGGCGCGTCGATGGGAATCATCTATTTGCGCGGCGAATACGCCTATCTACAGCAAAGTTTAGAGGAAAACCTCGCGGCGCGGCGCTCTGCCGGGTTGTTGGGCGACGCCATTTGCGGCAAGGCCGGGGTTTCCTCTGATATTCATATTCGTATGGGATGCGGTGCCTATGTCTGCGGTGAGGAATCCGCTCTGATCGAATCTATTGAAGGAAAACGGGGCGAATCTCGAAATCGTCCGCCCTTCCCCGTGACAAGCGGGCTGTTCGGCTTACCCACGGTCGTTAACAATGTCGAAACGCTGGCGTGGGTGACCACCCTCTTCGTCAAAGGTGTCGATTGGTTTAAAGCCGCCGGAACGGAAAAGTCTAAGGGATTTAAACTCCTCAGTATTTCTGGCGATGTCGAACGCCCCGGCGTGTACGAGTTTCCGATGGGGACAAAAATTTCGGCCATTCTTGAGGCTGCGGGGGCGCAAAACGCCAAGGCTGCCGTCGTCGGAGGCGCTTCGGGCGTTTTGGTCCCGACCACCGAGTTTGACCGCAACATAAGTTTCGAAGACGTATCAACCGGCGGGTCGATTATCGTGTTTAGTCAAGGCCGGGATCTTCTGGATATTGTTGAGAATTTTCAAGAATTCTTTGCCGATGAATCCTGTGGTCAATGCACGATCTGTCGCATGGGAAATGTCAAGCTTTTGGAAGGTATTCGCATGCTACAGGCCGGAACTTGTACCTCCAAGCATCTCAAGGCCTTATGCGAGCTGGGCGAAAGCATGCAAGCGGCGTCAAAGTGCGGGCTTGGCCAATCCGCGCCGAATATGTTCCTTTCCGTTCTCAAGCATTTCCGCGGCGAGGTCATGGGACGGATCGACCATCATCGGAAACTTTCAAGTAAAGGGATTGCGTCATGAACGGCGACATCGGCATTGCAATTGACGACACGAAAAAAGTTACTTTATCCGTTGACGACAAGGAGATTACCGTATCTTACGGGACGCCTCTTTTGCAGGCATTGAGGCAAAACGGTTTTCACGTTCCGACCTTGTGCCATCACGATGATTTGTCTGTTTTCGGCGGCTGCCGTTTGTGCATCGTCGAAGTGGAAGGTCAACGCGCCTTGACGGCGAGCTGCTCCTTCCCCATTACCGCGCCGATCAAGGTCAAAACAAGTTCCGATCGCATCCGCAAGGCACGTAAACACACGCTCGAACTGCTTTTATCCGAACATTGCGGCGATTGTTATAGCTGCAAACGCAACGGAAATTGCGAACTGCAAAAACTGGCGAAGGAATATGGCGTTGACGCCTATCGCTTCGGCCATCCGACCGAAAAAGTTTGCTCTGTCGATATGTCGAGCCCTGCCATTGTCCGCGATATGGATAAATGCGTGCAATGCGGACGGTGCGTGCGCGCCTGCGACGAACTTCAGGGGATCGGTATTTTCAGCTTTGCCGGACGCGGCGATCACAAAACCATCTCAACCTATCTCAATAAACCTATGGGCGAAGTCCCGTGCATCAATTGCGGCCAGTGCGTCACGCGCTGTCCCACAGGCGCTTTGACCGAACGAGATGAAACGGATGAGATTTGGGCTGCCATTGAAGATCCGACCAAGCATGTCGTGATCCAAACCGCCCCGAGCCCTCGCGCCGCCATTGGCGAGGAATTCGGCCTTGAGGCCGGACAAGCCATGACCTGGCAACTGAACACCGCCCTGCGCCGCTGTGGGTTCGATAGGGTTTTCGACACGAATTTCACGGCGGACCTCACGATCATGGAAGAAGGCACGGAGCTGATCTTGCGCCTTTACAAAAATCTTGTCGCCAATGATCCGTCTATGCCATTACCTCAATTCACCTCCTGTTGCCCTGGGTGGGTCAAATATTTCGAACATACGCACCCCCACAAGCTGGCCCATCTGTCTTCGGCCAAAAGCCCGCAGCAAATGTTCGGCCCGGTCATCAAGACATGGTATGCGCAGTTGCATAATATTGATCCGGAAAATATCGTCTCCGTTTCGCTTATGCCCTGCACCGCTAAGAAATTCGAATGCAACCGGCCTGAAATGCGCGACAGCGGGTACAAGGACGTTGATTACGTCATCACAACCCGCGAGGCTGCGCGCATGATCCGCGCGGCGGGGATGCATTTGCCGAGCCTGCCGCCTTCCGATTTCGACGATCCCTTTGGCACGGCCACGGGATCCGGCGTTATTTTCGGCGCAACCGGCGGCGTCATGGAATCCGCGCTGCGGACCGTTTTGGAGTTTGTTACCGGCCTGAAGGTTGAGGATATTTTCGCCCATGCCGACATCATTCCGGTGCGCGGCTTTGACGGATGCCGGTATGCCGAAATTAAGGTGCCCGACACGCTCGGCCCCGTTCCGGCGATGATTGCCCATCTGGTTCCGAATTGGGATTGGCTGAAAGGTCAAACCCTGAAAGTCGGGATTGCGCATGGCATCAAGAATGCCCAGAAAATTTTGGACGATATTGAGGCAGGCGGCACCTTTAGCCAATGCCACTTCATCGAAATCATGGCCTGCCCCGGCGGGTGCATCAGTGGCGGCGGGCAGCCCATCCCGACAAGTCCTGAAATCCGCAAGGCTCGGGCGAAGGCCATTTATGACGAGGATACCAACTATGGCGAGACAGGCCGTGTGCGTAAAAGTCATGAAAATCCGGCGATCCTTCGTATCTATAAAGAGTTCCTGACCGAAGGACCGTGCAGCCACAAGAGCCATGAATTGCTGCACACTGAATATACGCCACGCGGGAAGTTTATTCAGGCCGGTAAGGGCTAAGGTGAGCGTAAAGGATGGCCGCAGATCAAGCCCCTTCGTCCCCTGAGCCAACCTACCGACAGGAACAGGATATTCTCGGTTCGCGCAACGTTCCGGCTTGTGCGCTTTACGGCATTCATACCCTGCGGGCGCTTGAAAACTTTCCTCTCTCGGGCCAACGCGTTCATCCGGCCCTTATTCATGCCTTCGGCTTTGTTAAATGGGCTGCCGCGCGGACGAACCGGGCCTTGGGCGTATGGACCTCCAACGATGCCAAAGCCGAGGCCATAGAAAAGGCCTGTGCCGAAATGGCGCATGGCGGGCTGGTCGATTCTATTGTCGTTGACGCCCTGCAAGGTGGGGCGGGAACCAGCACCAACATGAATGTGAACGAGGTGCTGGCCAACCGCGCTTTGCAGCTTCTCGGCGTGCCTTTGGGGAAGTACGAAACCGTGTCGCCCACCGACGACCTCAATCTCTATCAATCGACAAACGATACTTACCCCACGGCTCTGAAACTTGCTGCCATCTTGCAAATCAGAAAGCTGGAAGAAAGTCTCGCCGCTTTGGTTGAAGCGTTTCAGAACAAGGAAAAGGCTTTTTCTTCCGTTATCAAAGTCGGGCGAACTCAATTGCAAGACGCCGTTCCCGTCACGCTCGGACGCGAAATGGCCGCTTATGCCGCAGCTTTCGGGCGCGACCGCTGGCGTTTATCCAAAAGCGAAGAACGGTTGCGCGTTGTCAATCTCGGGGGGACTGCCGTGGGCACGGGGCTGGCCGCGCCGCGCGATTATATCTTTCGCGTGACGGAGGAACTTCGGGCGCTGACCGGCGTCGGCTTCGCCCGCGCCGAAGATATGGTTGAAAATACGCAAAATGCGGATGTCTTTGTCGAGGTTTTCGGTTTTCTTAAAGCTTGCGCCGCTAACCTCATCAAATGCGCCAATGATTTGCGCTTGCTGTCTTCCGGCCCGGATGCCGGTTTCGGCGAAATCGCGCTTCCGGAACGGCAAGCCGGGTCCTCTATCATGCCCGGTAAGGTCAATCCTGTTATTCCGGAGGCCGTCATTCAGGCTGCCTTGTGCGTTTACGGACGGGAGCTGCAAACTTCTTTGGCGGCGGCGGCGGGCAATCTGGAACTCAATGCCTTTCTGCCCCTGATCGCCAAAAGCTTGCTGGAAAGCGTCGATCTGTTGAAAAACGCTGCCGATATGCTGCGGGAGAAATGCATTGACGGGCTGGTCGCCCATGAGGAAAAATGCCGTGCGCATGTTGAAGGCTCTACCGCGCTTGCAACCGCGCTTGTTGCAACGTTAGGCTACGAAAAGGCCTGTGAAATTGCCCGGCAGGCCAAGGCCGAAAAGAAAACGGTTCGTCAAATTGTTTTGCGGGATCAAATCATGACGGAAGAAGAATTTAATACCCTTATTACCCCCGAAGCTTTATTGCGGTTGGGATCGCCAT
Source organism: Bdellovibrionales bacterium (assembly GCA_050252315.1). GTDB lineage: Bacteria > Pseudomonadota > Alphaproteobacteria > UBA9219 > UBA9219 > UBA8914. Next base: position 5,264 of record JBFWLD010000011.1, on the reverse strand, counting down.
GAACGATGCGCCTAAGGGCATGCGCCTTCACATCGGTTTGTTCGGTCGCAGGAATGTCGGTAAATCCAGCCTGTTAAACGCTTTGACACGCCAACAGGTGGCTATTGTCTCCGAACAAGCGGGGACAACAACCGATCCCGTCGAAAAACCGATGGAAGTCTTGCCGATCGGCCCTGTTCTGTTCATCGACACGGCGGGCATCGACGATGAAGGCGCTTTGGGGAACCTGCGCGTCGAACAAACGCAGCGGGTTTTCGAACGTACGGATTTGGCGCTTATTATCACAGACGGCGCGTGGGGCGCGTATGAAGAAAAAATTCGCGCCGCTTTGCAAAACAGCGAAACGCCCATCATCGTTATTTTCAACAAAGCCGATGTCGCTGAGCCCTCGCAGGAAACGCTTTCGCTGGTGGCGCAAAAGGGTATGCCCGCCTTCACGGTTTCAGCGACAAATCTTCGGGGAATCGACGGGCTTCGCGCGTCCTTGATGGATTATGCGCCGGACTCCTTTTTCGAAGCGCAAAGCATTCTGGGCGATCTGGTAGGACCCGGCGAAACCGCAATTCTCGTCGTCCCCATCGACAAGGAAGCGCCGAAGGGTCGGCTGATACTGCCTCAGGTTCAATCTATACGCGATCTTTTGGACTCCGACGCGCTGACGATGATTGTCAAAGAACGCGAATTGACCGTCGCTTTCGAGGCGCTGAAAACGAAGCCTAAGCTCGTAGTCACGGACAGTCAGGCCTTTTTAAAGGTCGCCGCCGATACGCCGCAGGATGTGCCCCTGACCAGTTTTTCGATCCTGTTTTCACGATTTAAGGGCGACCTTATCGCGCAGACTCAAGGGGTGCGGGCCATCGACAGCTTGAAACCGGGCGATAAGATTTTAATTGCCGAAGCCTGTTCGCATCGCCCTTTGTGCGAGGACATTGGCCGCGTTAAAATCCCGCGCTGGCTTACGCAATTTGTCGGCGGCAAACTTGAGTTCGACGTGGTGCAGGGCCGAGACTTTCCGAACGATCTTTCGCCCTACAAACTCGTTATTCATTGCGGTGCCTGTATGTGGAACCGTAAGGCCATGCTTTCGCGTCTTGCGCGGTGCCAAGCTGCGGGCGTGCCAATCACGAATTACGGCCTTGCCATTGCGCACAGTCTGGGCATTCTTGAAAGGGCTTTGGGGCCTTTTCCTGCGGCTCTGGACGCCTACCGGAGGACCAAAGCGACATGATGCCGCAGACAGCCTTTTCCCGCGAGGAAATCGCAGACATCCTCGGACTTAGGGACAAAACAAAAATAGAAGCAATTCGTCAAACGGCTCAGGATGTTTTGCTCAAGGAATGCGGCGATGGCGTTTATATGCGCGGCCTTGTCGAGATTTCTAATGCCTGCCGCTGCGATTGCTGTTATTGCGGCATTCGCAAGTCCAATCGCACCGTCGAACGCTATACGCTTACGCAAGAAGATATTTTGAAGATTGCTCGAAAATGCGCCGCGATCGGTTACGGCTCCATCGTCTTGCAGTCCGGCGAACGGCAGGACCCTGCTTTTCTCGACGAGCTTGTGGACACCCTCCGCCGTATCAAGGAGGAAACGCGAGGCGATCACCTGCCCGATGGGCTGGGCATCACCTTATGCATCGGCGAACAAACGGAAAGCGCCTATCGTCGCCTGTTCGAGGCCGGGGCTCATCGTTATCTTTTGCGCATCGAAACCACAAACCCGACTCTTTTCGCGCAGATTCATCCACCGGAACAGAAATTTGAAACGCGGCTGGCCTGTCTGCGGACCCTCAAGAAAATCGGCTATCAGGTCGGTACCGGCGTCATGATCGGCTTGCCGGGCCAAACGCTGCTCGATTTGGCCGACGATATTCTTTTCTTCAAAAACGAAGACATCGACATGATCGGTATGGGGCCCTTTATTCCCCATAAGGACACGCCGTTGGGCGCTTTGCCCTGCCCCGACGCGAGCGAACGATTCCGCCTTGGCTTGATGATGATCGCGGCAACCCGCCTTGTTCTGCGTGATGTCAATATTGCCGCTACAACGGCGCTTCAAGCGCTCGATCCCTTGGGGCGCGAAAAAGCTTTGCGTTACGGCGCAAACGTTATGATGCCGCTCATGACGCCCGAAGGTCCACGCGAAAATTATGAACTCTATCCCGGCAAACCCTTTATCAACGAAACGTCCGAGGCGTGCCATGCCGGACTTGCCGCCAATATCGCCGCAGCCGGACGAACCTTAGGCCTTAACGTCTGGGGCGATGCGCCGCATGCGACACGCAAGGCGTGAGGCTGTTGCTCCGTTGGATGGGCGGGCTCCACTCTTAATCGCTTTCTGGTAAAGGGTGGCTTAAAAACTTCGAACCGGCTGAGGCAGAAAATATCCTCGATGTCATGGCCGATTGGACCTGCTCTCTCAATAATCTTTCGAAAGATCAAGCGTCTATGCGCGCCCGTGTTTTCTAAGGAACGCAGCGGCTTTTTTCTAAAAACAGAAGAGTATGGTTAAGATTTTAACGATCTGTCTGGGTTCTAATAACAGGGGATGCTCCGAACCTGTGCGTCGGCGGGCTTTTCGATGCAAAAATATCCGTACTGTCCGCCAAACGTATTATCGAACCAAAATAAAACAAGGTCTTCCCACCCATCGTTATTGATATCCGCCTTGATGGCTGGCGCATAGGTGTAATCAGGAAATGGTTGTTCGCCAACAATTGGATAAAGTGCTATCTCGCCTTTTTCGAATTTAACCGTATATTCTTCTTGTTGTGCACAATCCAAAAACGTCTTGGTTCCCTCACACATTGGACGAACGCGCCCGCCGAAGTCAAAAAATCTGAGAAGCGTTTCAGGGTAGTCTTTTATCTCGTCAATTTCTGTGGGCAGTTTCTGAAAATGACTATGCAAGGACGGTTTCGCCTTTTCTAGAATTTCTACCCCGTCGCAGGTATGAATGAAAAAACTCTTCATGGCGCAATCATAACGCGAAAGGGTTTCCATTCGCTTTTCTGTAAGCTTTGTGAATTCTGAGCAGGTTCGTGCTATCGCGCACTACTTTGGTTCCACACTATAATCACACATACTGACGCCCTTGCCTTCAGGATCGCCTGTCTTAACTGCTTTATTAGATAGAGCTTCAATGTCAACAGATGTTTGAACGCCTTCGATAGTTAAGTCTTCAAACTCAAGCGGACGCAAAACAGTTATAGGCAGCGCTTCTTCTGCAACCGCTACGCTTGGGAGCAAGAAAAGAAACAAAAAAGCTGTCATAATTTTAATGTCTTGAATCGTACGTCCCATTTTCAAACATAACCTCCTGCATGAAACACCACAGCGCTCAAGTTATTTCGTCAAATGCTCGGTTTGATCATCAGTGAGTTGTCGAAGACAATCTGTATAGATCATGGGACTTACTGAACCGCCTTCAGCCCCCATCGTTTCAAATGCGCATTGCGCTTCAATATAATCTGACCACAATTTTTGTGCTTTCAGTAGCCTTTTTTGCCCTTCCTTTGTTTCCTCATTCATCAGTCCATCGACAACAACTGCCAATTTCTTTTTGCTCGCCGCATAGCGCAAATGCGCGCAATCATTTAAATCTGCTTGCGTCATGGCCGTTTGTAAACAACCTTGGGCAAAAACAACCCTGTCTATGCAAGCAGATGTTTCACTTCCGCTTGGGGTTGCCCTTGAAAGAGGACAAACCTGAAAAGCCCCATCCGCTTCGTTTCCTGTTTCACAACGAGACTTCATAGTAGCGAAAAGTTTTTGCTCAGATTCAAACCGTGCATCGTGCTTATCGACGATATACCTTTGACCGTTTTGGAAATCAACAATCGCAATCTTCGTCAAATCACGACAATCCAAGCGACCAAAAACGACAGAACAGTTTGCGACAAGATCTTGCCTCGCGCTGCAAACCTCGTCATTTGCCTGAACTGGACTGTTCAGACTGGATAAAACCAGAAGGCCAAGCACTGCACCTTTAATGGCTCGCATCATAAACTCCGTTCTCGAAAAGGTCCCATTCTTTTATCCGCCGATTTAACAGCCCGTCACTGACCTCATGTCGTTTTGTTACTTCGTTATAGAACTTATTAATGTCTATAAACTCAGGCTTTGCTTCTTGAAACTTTCCCTCATTAAGATATCGCAGACAACGAGTCGTTTTAAAAGAATCCTCATTCCAGTTGTAAACCAAAGAAGAAAGAGCATCAAATTGATTTTGGGTAAGCGGAATACGAAGAAGACGATGAACAATTTTCTCTCGCTCGCGCAAATCTTTATAGAACAAGGCAAGGGCAGCTTCCCGCGATATTCCTGAAGGAAACTTTTCTCCAGGCTGAATCAAATGACCAAAGCCAATGGTTGGGTTCCCGCTTTGATCCGGGTATACTGTAGGATAAAAGGCCTCCCATTCTCTGATGAACTTTGCTCCTTTCTCACTTGTTCTGAGTTCCTTAACTGGCTTTGCAGGATTATCAGGGCGCAGATTATAATCGTGAGGAAGATAGTCCGAAGATACGCACTTTTCCGCCCAACAACGACAACCATAATCATCACCCGGATTGCCTGTTTCAGGCGGGTTTGTGCAGTCGAAGATTTTGCCGTTATTCTGCGCATGAGAAGAGCGGACTTTGCCATCACCTTGCGTGCGCCAAACATACCGTGTGACTTGCTCTTCGGGCAGAGCTGCCACCTCTTGCGATACACGCGGTGCAAGCCCTGTTTTTAGATAACGCACAAACTCAGCGCTCGCATGTGACCGCTCGGTTTGTTTGCTAAATGGAGTCTGGAATCCAGAGAAACCCTTAAGCAAATTTAAGAGGTTCTGCTCTGTAGGTTTTATGCTTTTTGTTTCATCCAGCAAATACATAACACCTATAACGCCAAACATATGCGCCCCGGCCAGCAAACCGGACTCAGTCACCAAAATACCTTTTATCGTTTCTCCAACCAATCCATCCAAATGAATTTTATGAACTTGTCCCCACATAAGATTCATCTCTTCCCTGATGATATATTCCTGGGCCTCTTTGTTCTTCAGAAAATCTTCGAGAGTCGTGATTGCTCTCTTCCCCAACCATTTTCCCTTCCATGTATTTTGACCTGTCTCCTCTGTTTCAGCAAAAACATAATATTCAATATCACGCAAATCCTCAGCCCGCATTTGATATTTTCCGATACGTCCGGTTCGTGCATGCTCATTCTCGACACGTTGGTATGGATCTGTTCTTTGTCCCTTTGCTCCGTAACCTGTAG
>JBFWLD010000010.1:0-17717 GCA_050252315.1 Bdellovibrionales bacterium | reverse complement strand
GTGCCTGTCGTGGCCTGTGGCATCGGGACCGACGCCGGGGCTGCCGTTCGAGCCATTCGCGCCGGGGCGAAGGAATATGTTCCCCTGCCCCCTGACGCCGAGCTGATTGCCGCTGTTTTACAGGCTGTCGCCGAAGAAGATACGACCTTTATCGCGCAGGACCCGGCTATGCGACCCGTCATCGACCTTGTGGACCGTGTGGCGGCTAGCGACGCCTCCGTACTTATCACCGGCGAGTCCGGTACCGGTAAGGAGGTCATGGCGCGCTATGTTCACCGCAAGAGCAAACGCACCTCGGCCAATTTTGTTTCCGTTAACTGCGCCGCTATTCCGGAGAACCTTTTGGAATCCGAATTGTTCGGTCATGAAAAAGGCGCGTTTACCGGCGCGATCGCCCGGCGTATCGGAAAGTTTGAAGAGGCGAATGGCGGGACGCTGCTGCTTGATGAAATCAGCGAAATGGATTTGCGGTTGCAGGCGAAGCTGCTCCGCGCCATTCAAGAGCGTGAGATCGACCGCGTGGGCGGGACCTCGCCGATCAAGGTCGATATCCGGTTGATTGCAACATCCAACCGTAATCTCGAAGACGAAGTTCGCGCCAAGCGTTTTCGTGAAGATCTTTATTACCGATTGAATGTCGTGAACGTTCCTTTGCCGCCTTTGCGCGACAGGCCTGCCGACATTATGCCTTTGGCGACCTATTTTGCGAAGAAATACGCGCAGGCGAACGGTCTGCCCGATCGGGCGCTTTCAGACGGCGCTATGGGACGGTTGATGGCTCATGTCTGGCGCGGCAATGTGCGCGAGTTGGAAAACACGATGCACCGCGCCGTACTGCTGGCTCGCAATGTGCAGATCGAGCCGGAAGCCGTCATGCTTTCCGGGCAAGGGCTGACGCCCGAAGCGTCGTCTCCCGCCGCGATGGCCGTCAGCGCCGTTTCCCACAAGGGTTCCGATCCCGCTGCGGCAGCGCCGGGCGGGGCTTCGCTTGTCGGGCGCACCGTTGCCGATGTCGAGCGCGACCTGATTATTGACACGCTTCAGCACTGCCTTGGCAATCGGACCCATGCGGCCAATATTCTTGGCATCTCGATCCGCACCTTACGCAACAAGCTGAAGCAATACAGCGAGTCCGGGATGAATGTGCCGCCCCCCACCGGCGAATCTGAATCAGCGTCCACATAAAGGGAATATTTTAGGTGAGCGATCCGGCGACGACGACAGCTACGGGAAATACAGGCGGCGGCGTGGATGCCCTGAACGGCATCTTTAAACGCGGCGAGCTTTGGTTGGCCATCGGCTTGATGATCATCCTGACTTTTCTTGTCTTGCCGATCCCGCCTTTTATTGTCGATTTGGGGTTGTCGATCTCGATCACTTTTTCCGTCCTGATTTTGATGACCGTGCTGTTCATCAACAAGCCTTTGGATTTTAGTTCTTTCCCGACCGTTCTGCTGATCGCGACCCTGCTTCGGCTTTCGCTCAATTTGGGAACCACGCGTCTGGTTCTGACCAACGGGAATGAGGGCACGGATGCAGCAGGTCATGTGGTTGAGGCTTTTGCCAATTTGGTCATGGGTGGCGATTTCATCATCGGCGTTATCATCTTTGCCATTTTGACGGTTGTGAACTTTGTCGTTATCACCAAAGGTTCCGGTCGTATCGCCGAAGTCGCGGCGCGGTTTACCTTGGACGCTATGCCCGGCAAACAGATGGCCATTGATGCGGATTTGTCCACCGGCCTTATTGACGAAGACACGGCCCGCAAACGCCGTAAAGAGCTGGAAGACGAGTCCGGCTTTTTCGGGTCTATGGACGGTGCGGCCAAGTTCGTTCGCGGCGATGCGATTGCCGGGCTTGTCATCACGTTCATCAACGCGGTCGGTGGAATCACGATCGGCGCGTTTCGTCACGACATGCCTTTTTTGGAAGCTGCCGACACTTATGTTCGTCTGACCATCGGTGATGGGCTGGTTACGCAGATCCCTGCCCTGCTCGTTTCCGTGGCGTCCGGTCTGCTCGTCTCTAAAACAACCACAGTCGGAACAACGGATCAGGCTTTGTTCGGCCAGCTTAGCGGCTATCCCGCAGCGCTCGGCATGGCGTCGGGGCTGATGGCCATGCTGGCCGTTATTCCCGGTATGCCCTTTCTTCCTTTTGCCATCCTGAGCGGTGTGGCCGGGTTTGCTTCCTTTACCGCGACGCAATCCCACAAGGGCAAAGAAGAAGCCCGAAAAGCGGCGGAGGCTGCGGCGGCTAAACCTGCGCCCGTGGCCGAGGAGCCTATTGCCCGGTCGCTGTCGATCGACATGGTTCGGTTGGAACTTGGCTATGCTTTGTTGCCTTTGATTAACAGCGAGGCCGGGAAAAAGCTGACCGATCAGATCAAAGGTCTGCGCCGCCAGATGGCAAGCGATATGGGCTTTATTTTGCCCTCCGTTCGCATTCAGGACAATTTGCAACTGGCCCCCAACACCTATGTGCTGCGCATCAAAGAGATTGAGGCTGGTCGCGGCGAGCTTCGCCCCGGTATGCTGCTGGTCATGGACCCGCGCGGCGCGGCTATTTCTATTCCCGGGGAGACGACGCTCGAGCCGACCTTTGGCCTGCCCGCTATGTGGGTCGATCCCTCTTACCGTGAAGAGGCTCTGTTCAAGGGCTACACGGTTGTCGATCCCCCGACCGTCATTACGACCCATCTGACTGAAATCGTTAAGGACAATATGTCCGAGCTGCTTTCCTATGCCGAGACGCAAAAGCTGTTGGACGAGTTGAACAAAGAACAGCAAAAGCTGATCGCTGATGTGATCCCCAGCCAAATTGCCTTGAGCGGCCTTCAGCGCGTGCTGCAAAACCTTTTGGCCGAGCGGGTTTCTATTCGCGATCTGCCCACCATTTTGGAAGGTATTTCCGAGGCGGCGGCTGTTACGCGTAATCTGACTTTGATTTCCGAGCATGTGAGATCCCGCCTCGCACGGCAGATTTCCAGCAGCAATACCAATGATATTGGCTTTATCCCGCTTTTAACCCTGTCGCCGGAATGGGAACAGGCTTTTGCCGAGGCGCTTTCTTCCGACGGGGAGGAAAAACATCTGGCCATGCCGCCGACTAAGCTTCATCAATTTATCAATGCCGTCCGCCAATCCTATGATAAGCTCGCACAACAAGGCGAAGCGCCCGTTCTTTTGACAAGCCCGGCCATCCGGCCCTATGTTCGATCTATTGTCGAAAGATTCAGGCCCTCGACCGTCGTGCTTTCGCAAAACGAAATTTATGCCAAGGCCAAAATCAAGACGTTGGGACAAATATAAATGAGACTTAAGTCATTTTACGGTGCCACCCTAACCGAGGCCATGCGACAGGTCCGCGAAGCTTTGGGAGAGGACGCGATTATCGTCGCCACACGCGACGACGAAGCCGGTGGCGTGCGCGTTACCGCCGCTATTGACGAGCCTATGACGCAGGCTGCCGTCCCGGCTCGGACTGAGATTTATGAGGACGAGCCGGATATTGCCGCGCTGGATCTTATTTCACGCAGCCTTGTCCAACATAGCGTGCCCGGCGCGCTCAGCGAACGGCTTGTGGCAACGGCAACCCAATATGCTCAGGACGATCCTCTGCTTTCTTTGGGAGCGGCGCTCGATACGCATTTCACATTTGATCCTTTGCCGGAAGACATGAATGGCAAACGCGTGATCCTGATCGGACCGCCCGGTGCCGGAAAGACGATGTGCGCCGCTAAACTCGCGACCCAAGCCACCTTGCAAAAACAATCCGTTGCCCTCATCAGCACGGATACGGAACGCGCGGGCGGCATGGACCAATTGGCGGCTTTTGCGCGTTTGTTGAAAACAGATATGGTTGAAATTGAGGATTCCCACGCGCTGCAAGACGCCGTGACGATGCAAAAACCTCATAGCTTTGTCATCATTGATACAGCCGGGTGCAATCCTTTCAACGAAAGCGAAAAACGCAATTTGGCCGCTATGATAAAATCGGCTGGGGCGGAGCCTGTGTTGGTTCTTCCCGCGGATATGGACGGCGGCACCATGATGGAAATGGCTAAGGAATTTCAAATGTTAGGCGCGCGCTGTTTGCTTTCGACCCGTCTTGATATTGCGCGCAGGCTTGGCGGGTTGTTGACGACCGCTTACGAAACCAAGCTTCGCTTGTGCAATTTTTGCGCCTCCTCCAAAGTTACTGAGACGCCTCAGCCGTTCAACCCCGTTTCTCTTGGCCGCTTGATCCTTCCCAGCAAGCAGGATAAGCCTCAACGCGCCACCGGGACCGTTTAAGTCAAGGAGCTGCCCGATATGTCCGATCCGATTCCTTTCGTTCCCCTGCAATCCGCACCGCCGCCTTTTGCGATGCTGCGCTGCCCCAATATGTACGCCATTGCCAGCGGTAAAGGCGGTGTCGGCAAGACGTGGTTTTCTATCACGCTGTGCCACACGCTCGCCAAGGCGGGGAAACGCGTTTTGCTGTTTGACGGCGATTTGGGCCTTGCCAATGTCGATATTCAATTGGGCCTTACCCCCGATCGCGACATTGCCCATGTAACCGAAGGCCAAATGGAACTTGCCGAGGCTGTGACGACCTATGCCGAGGGGCCTTTCGATATTCTGGCTGGGAGGTCGGGCTCTGGCAATCTGGCAACGATGCCGCAGCAAAAGCTGACAGACCTGCGGACGTCGCTGATCGACATGGCCAAGAATTATGATTTCGTTTTTGTCGATCTGGGGGCCGGGATTGATCGCGCCGTTCGCCAGATGGCTGGACCTGCGGCGGCAACCTATGTCGTGATTACCGACGAGCCGACCTCTTTGACCGATGCGTATGCCTTTATCAAGCTGTCCCGCGCGGCCAACCCAAGTGCCGATTTACGCGTTGTCGTGAATATGGCGTCGTCCTCCATGGAGGGGGCGAGGACCTATGACACCATCACCAATGCCTCCCGCGCCTTTTTGAAATACGAACCGAAACTGGCTGGTGTCGTTCGCCGGGACAGTAAGGTTCGTGACGCTATTCGCGCGCAGACGCCTTTGCTGATACGCTCGCCTTCCGCCGATGCGGCCTTGGATGTCGAGGCTATTGCCAAAAAGCTTTTGGCGGAACAACAGGTCGGTGCCTAAACCATGGCCGATATGCTGCCGCTCAATACGGCACCGCAGACCGTATCGGCTTTGTCGGCAAACAGCACGCCGACAAGCGTGGCTCTTCCTGTTTTTATAACAAGCGGTCCTGCTTCTTTGGATGGCTTTACGCGGCCCATAACCCTGCCCGCCATAATCGAGGCGATCGCGCAGGACGGAACTTTTCAGGTCAAAACCAACGCAGGGCTGATCGAGATGCGCTTTGCCGAAAGCCAGCCCGAAAAGCTGGCGGGCATGACGGAGATGGCTCTGGCGGCGCAAGGCTCTGCTGGTAAAACTACGCTGATAATCCCCGCCGGAGGGCTGCCGAAACCCGCGACACTGGTTGTCCTCAAAACGGAATCGCTTGGAGAGGCTGCTGACAAAGTGGACGGGCCGGGCAAAACAGCCTTGCCGGAAGGGGTATCGGCCAAAGAAAACGCGTCGATGGGGAACGTCAAAATTGTTGTATTAACGCCAAGGCCTACAAAGGAAAAGGCTGACGCGATGACGCTCCTCGCCAAGGGGGAAGAAGGGGCGCAACGCCAAGCGCCGGTGAAACAAGAGGCCGCGCCCCTGCCCCGCTTTTTACAAAAAGTTTTAGGCCATGGGGAATCTCAAAAAGCTGAGGCACCGAAGGCGATGCTTTCCGATCCGGGGCCTCACGGCAACACGCCGAGTGCGCCACGCGTTGCGACGCCCACGCCGGAGCTGAAAGTCGCGCAGTCTTATCAACTCAAGATCATCAGAATTCTTCCTCGCGATCAGGAAATACCGGCTGACGTTCCTCGCGCCGGAAACGCGCCGCAGATTCAGGCCACGATTATCGGTAAAAACTCGCACGGGCAAACGCTGCTTGAGTGCGAGGGGCAAAAGCTTTTGGTGCAAGATCCGATGGAAGTTCCGGCTGGCAGTAAGGTTATCGCCCACCTTAAGGAAACTCCGGACAGAACCGTTCGCTTCGGCCAAAATACACTGCAAACAGATGATCCGCCCCTGCGCGAAATCGTCGAGGCTTTGCAGCAGGTCAGCGCTCAAGGGGCTCAGGCTTTCGTTCAAGGGCGTGTTCCTTCGCCCGCTCACCATTTGGGGAGCACGCTGATATTCTTTTTGTCGGCATTGCATAATGGGCAGATTGACGAATGGTTGGGGCCTGCCGCTTTACATGCTTTGGCTAAGGATGGCAAAAGCCATCTGAAAGAGGCTCTCGTCGATGATTTGCAAGAGGCTATGCAGAAAACAGCGGTCGATAAAACCGTCGGAGAATGGAAGGCCTATCCCGTTCCGCTGGCCGTGGATGGCGGGTTTGAAAGGCTGACGCTTTATGTGCATCGCGACGGCGGACACGCGCATGAAACAGCCGAAAGGCAAACCGATACGAAAACACGCTTCGTCATTACTATGACGATGTCGAAGTTGGGTCCAATTCAGGTCGATGGGTTGTCGCAGGTCAAAAAACTGGATTTGATCGTGCGCTCTGAACGGCCTTTACCTGAGGCGCTCGGCAAGGAATTGCGGGCCATGGCTGGCGAGGCTTTGGACGCCGTCGGCCTGACCGGGAGTTTGACGCTGCAATCCGGGCGCGGGAACTGGGTCACCATTGAAGAAAAGCGCGAATCCTGCGCGGTGATGCTGTAAAATACGTCAACGTATTTTCTGATAAAGCGATAAAGAAAATGGGTCCCGGATCGCGCCTGAAGAAGAAGCGGCTGGAGGGACGGTTTTGCGGGAAGACGTTGAGGGCGCGGGCTTAAGTGGAGGGGGCTGATTTACCGGTCGTCCATTTTAAGGGCGGCGATAAAGGCGGATTGAGGAATCTCGACTTGGCCGAACTGGCGCATACGCTTTTTGCCTTCTTTTTGCTTTTCCAAAAGCTTTCGTTTGCGGCTGATGTCGCCGCCATAGCATTTAGCGGTTACGTCTTTGCGCAGCGCTGAAATGGTTTCGCGGGCAATGACGCGTCCACCGATAGAAGCTTGGATCGCAATCTTGAATAGCTGCTTGGGAATAAGCCCCTTGAGGCGCTCGCACAACATACGGCCCCGCTTTTCCGCTGCGGCGCGATTGACGATGCAGGCCAACGCGTCCACGGCTTCGCCGTTCACAAGTATATTCATCAACACTAAATCGCCTTCGCGGTATTCGTCCAACGCATAGTCGAAGCTGGCGTACCCACGCGAGATGGATTTCAAGCGATCGTAAAAATCAAACACAACCTCGTTCAACGGTAAACGGTAAACCGCCATGGCTCGGGCTCCGACGTAGGTGAGTTCGATCTGCTCTCCCCGGCGTTCGCTGCACAAGGTCAAAATGCCGCCCAGATATTCGTCCGGCGTCATGATCGTCGCCTTGATCCACGGCTCGTCGATATGGTCGATCTTCACAGGGTCGGGCATGTCCACAGGATTGTGCAGATGGATCATGGTGCCGTCGGTCTGATAGATGTGATAGATCACCGAGGGCGCTGTCGTGATTAGGTTCAGGTTGAACTCGCGCTCCAGACGTTCCTGAATGATTTCCAGATGCAACAGGCCGAGGAACCCGCACCGGAAGCCGAAGCCAAGCGCCACGGAGCTTTCCGCCTCGAACTGGAAGCTCGCGTCGTTGAGCGCGAGTTTACCCAAGGATTCGCGCAAATGCTCGAAGTCGGCGGCATCGACCGGAAATAGGCCGCAGAATACGACCGGGATCGAGGGTTTGAACCCTTCAAGCGCCGTCTCAGCCGGTTTGCGGTCGTCCGTGATGGTGTCACCAACCTTGGTGTCGCTGATCTGTTTGATACCCGCCGTGATAAAGCCGACTTCGCCCGGTCCGAGGTCATTGATCTCGACCTTCTTGGGGGTGAAAATACCGACGCGGTCAATTTCACGCACCGCGCCCGTCGCCATAAAACGGATTTTCTGGCCCTTCTTGATCGTGCCGTCAACAACACGGACGAGGATGACGACGCCAAGATAGGAATCGTACCAACTGTCCACCAACAGCGCTTTCAAGGGCACTGACGCATCGCCCTTTGGCGGCGGCAGGCGCGTGACGATCGCTTCGAGGACATCTTCGACCCCCTGCCCCGTCTTGGCTGAAATCATCACGGCATCCGACGCGTCCAAGCCGATCACATCTTCAATCTGTCGTTTGATGCGTTCGGGCTCGGCAGCAGGTAAATCTATCTTGTTCAGGACCGGCACGATCTCGTGATCGTTGTCGAGCGCCTGATACACATTCGCCAAGGTTTGCGCTTCGACCCCTTGGGACGCATCCACGACAAGAATCGAACCTTCGCATGCGGCCAGCGATCGGCTGACCTCATAGGCGAAGTCCACATGCCCCGGCGTGTCCATCAGGTTGAGCTGATAGGTTTCCCCGTCCTTGGCTTGGTAGGTTAACCGCACGGTTTGCGATTTGATCGTGATGCCGCGTTCGCGCTCGATGTCCATATTGTCGAGGAGCTGCTCGCGCATCTCGCGATCTTCAAGCGCGCCGCACTTTTGAATCAGCCGGTCCGCCAAGGTGGATTTGCCGTGGTCGATATGCGCGATAATCGCGAAATTGCGTATTTTGTTCAAAGAGGTCATTGAGTGTCCGCTTACCCTTCCGTCTGGAAAAGAGAAAGACCAGAAAAATGGCGAAAAAACAAGGTTAAATAAGGGGGGGAGAGGAATGGGACCCCTCCCCGAAAAAGCTAAAGCTTTTTCGACCCTCCCGCAAGGGGCGGGTGGTGGGCCTGCACAAACGTCGAGGGTGAGTAGGATTGGCTCTTTTGGAGGGATAGGACCCCACAGACCCTAAATAATAACCTTATGCGTCGTAAGCGCCATCATGGGCAGGTCATGGGGGGCATTGCCGTAGGCCCAGCTCTCTTCAAAGGGGCCATGGCTTTGAAGATAGGCCTTAACGCGCTCGGCCTTGCGGTCTCGGGTGCAGTTGCCGGAGGCCATTTCCCCCGTCAGCAGGCCGTCTTTGACCTCCATTTCCGTGGCCAAGATGCCGTCATAGGGCAAATCCCCCAGCATTTCCCGGATATACAGGTCGAGGCTGCCCGTCGCGATCAGAATATGGTGGCCTTGGGCGTGGTGCTCGCGCAAGGCTTGGGCCGAGGCCATCCATTGCGGCCACCGGCGCATACGATCGACAGCCGCGCCGAGGGTTGAAGGGTTGAGGCCCTTGAGGCTCCGTTTCAGCCAAGCTTCCTTGAACCGGGTGCGACGGTCGGCCCCTTGCGGGGCGAACAGAAACGCAGGCGAGGAAAGCACGGCGGCCATCAGGCAACGCGGCCAACCAGCCGCCGCCAGAAGAAAAGGCAACAGGCTGTCGTGGCGGGCCAGCGTCCCGTCAAAATCAAAGATGGCGATTTTCGTCATGTCCAAGTTTGGCCAAGGGTCAAAAGGTTTTCCTGCGGCGGGCGGCTTTGTCCGGGGACGCTCCAATCAAGGCGGTTGAACGCGCCGCACGAAGGACAGGTTGGGGACCATTCCGGATGAAGGGCGCCGCACGCTGTGCAGATCCATGTCGGATCGGGCCTAGCCTGTGCGCCTTTGACGATCCACTGAGAAGCGGTGTGCTCGTTGCCGGTTTCACGCTGTTCGAGTTGGGCCAGCAAATGATAGGCCTGTTTCGGCGCGTGGCCCGTCCCGACTAAAAGCAAAAGGAAGCGCCGGGACTCGCCCCATAAATGGGCTTTGTATGCCGTTTCGGCCAACGCCATTAACGCCACCGGATTGCTGCGCGTCGTGCGGGTCATTTTCTCGACAAACTTATAGGTGTCGATCATTCGGCTGTCCTTCATCGCCAAGATCGCGGCGTCGATCAATTGGGGATGAGGCTCCAAATTCCAAGCGCGTTCGATCGTGCGTCGCGCCGCGCGGTCGTGGCCGGTCAGAATTTGCGTTTGGGCCAAGATCAACGACGCCGGAATCCATGCGGGACGAAGTTTATGGGCTTGCTCCGCCAAGGGTAAGGCTTTGCCCGGCTGCGCTTCGCGCAACGCATCCTTGGCTTGCGCCAACAACAAGGCGGCTTCGTGCTGTTTAAGGGCGTCGCTATCCACGCTTTTACTCTTGCGCGCGGCAAGCAGGGCCTTTTCAGCCTGCTGCCAGTTTTCCGCTTTCGTCGCCAGTTCGAACCGCACCAGATCGAGCCACGGGATTTCTTTTTCTTTCCCTTCCAAGCACCCAACAAGCCGCGTGGCTTCTTGCCACTCCCCAGCGCGTAAGGCCGTCGTTATCAGACCGCGATACCCTAAAATCGCCGTGGCTTTGTCCTTGGTCATGGCGGTGAAGGCTTCTTTGGCTAAGGCCCTGTCGCCTGCAAGCTGCGCGGCTTGGGCCAATAATAAATGCGTCACCGGAGTCTGGCCCAACAATTTACGCGCTTTGACCGCAAACTTGCCAGCCTGCGCCGATTGGCCCGCAGCAAGGGCGGCAAGACCTTTGGCTACGCTCTCATTCCCCTCTTTCAACGCATTCACCTTGCGGTGCAAACCCCAAAGTTCCGGCGCGTTACGCAACGCGCGCCAAAGCCGATACAGCACCAGCGAAAGGTAAAGCAGCAAAACGAACAAGGCGGCCAAGACTGCTGCCGACGTTTCAATGACTTGATCGTGCCAAACGATTTTCGCCGTACCGGGGGACTCCGACAGCCAGAAAACGATCGCCACGACGACGATCAAACGTAAAAGGAGTCCAATCAGTTTCATTCAGCACCTTGCGTGGTGGATGGCGCGGGTTCGGCCTGAGGCGGAGGCTCGATGGACTCGGTCGTCACACCGGATTCGACTGACCCGCGTTCAATCAAATGCGTGGAGATCGTGTCGATTGTCGTTTCCACCAGCAACCGCGCCTTGGCTCGGTCTATCCAATCGCCGAGGACCGTTTGAGCCTCGGCAGGAAGTGTTTGGACCGTGGTCACGGCTTCGGCCAGATGATTTTCTTCCAAATCGACTCCAATCGCGGAAAAGGCAAGCGATGGTCCTGCCGCTTCGTGCAGCGAACGGATCGAAACCAAACTTTCCAACGCGACGATTAGGCGATCGTACCATGTATGGGCTGAGGCTTTGCGGATCGCGGTTTGTGCCTGTGCCGATCTGTCGTACCAAAGTCCGTAAAGCTTGGAGGTGGAGACGATCCCTTGCGGCGCAAACGGGCTCAAGGCGTCGATCAAATTGAGCAAAACCTGATCGCCTTCGGCGAACTGACGCAAGACCTGCATCTCTTTTTCAAACGGACGCCCCGCCAACGCCGTTTGCTCCAATTGAAGAAAGGCCAGAGCCGTCGATAGGCCCGTTTGCAGATTCATCCTGTCTTCACTCGTAATCTGCGTGGATTTATCAAGCTCCTGCTGCAAGGCGGTCAACGCGCCGGACAGGCCGACTAATCCTGTTTTTAACGCCTCGATTTCATCCGCCTGCGTAGCCGCTGCGAGAGGTTCGGCGGATGGCTGAAGGGACGCAGCTTGTTTTTCTGTTGGCTGGTTAAGGTGCGCTTCTAACGCTTGGGTCCGATGCTCAAGATCGTCAAGGCGCACGGACAGGTCCTCATGCGCTTTGATAGATTCAACCTCCGGTAAAGGCGAGACGCCCCCTACCAGAATGGCCCCTACTGGGGACAAAGTAAAAATAGCCAGTACAACTAAAACAAGAAGCGCTATCAAAAGCCCCCACAGCCAGCGGCGTCCGGAACAAGGCTTTTTAACTGGCGCTTCACTTTCCGCCATCGTGTCTTTCTTTTCTTCTGTTTGGGGGGCTGCTAGGTCGTTCATCGAAATTTCCTTTGCGTGAGGGCCTGTATGAGACTTTCTTCCGTAGCCTGTTCCGACGCACGACAGTGCCGCCATTCCAAAGGACCAAGGGCGTGGGTCACAACAGGACTTAATCCTATCGCTATTAGCTGTTTGCAACAAGCCTCTAGCTTATCCTGCTTAATCAGCTTGACAAAAGTCTCTGCCGTTCGCGGTGAATAAAAAAGAACGGCTCCCTTCTCGCTACCCTGAAGCCAGCGGCGACTTTCCGCCGTCAGGTTTTTTACGGCATCGGTGCGGTAAAGGGACCAATGGCGATAATCCCGCCCGGCTTGCGCAAAGGCCTGCGCGGGTTGCGCGGAGAGGTTTTCGCCCCCTAGGTGCAAAAGAATTTTATCCGATGGTTCCTGAGCCACCATCGCTTGGGCCAGATGGGTGCCATCCGGTTGAACGGAGAGGATCTTTTTGAATCCAAACGAACGCGCGGCTGTCGCCGTTTGATCCCCAACGCAATAGCAGGCGCACTCCACATAAGGGGTGAACAGATCAGGTTGCGTTTGCGCCGCGAGGATGGCTGTTTGACTGGTCAGCACAAGCGCGGGCTCTGTTTCACAAACAGGCGGCGGGGAAAGCGTGAAAACAATCTCTAAAAGAGGTTCCGTCAAAACCGCATAACCTTTTTGCGCCAACCGCTGCGCCGTTTTTACGGCTACCGATTTCGGACGCGTTACCCAGACGGCTGGTCGGGCCGCACTGTCGGTCATCGCCTTAGGCCTCCGGCACAAAAAAGTCCGGCGACATTTCAGATTTAATCTCCGCCCCCAACATGGCGCCAAGCTCCGTTGCCTTTGAGGAATCGCCGCCGCTCGATTTGCGGATGATCGCGCTGCCGTCCGGTTTGGCGACCAAACCTTCGATCGTCAGACCCGTTCCTTCGTCAAGCGTGGCATAGGCCGCAATCGGCATGCGGCACGATCCATCAACCGCTTGTAAAAAGGCTCTTTCAGCGGCGCAACACCATGCGCTGCGTTCATCGTTGATCGCTTGCACCAACGAAATCGTTTCCGAATCATTTTCTCGTGTTTGAATTCCAAGAAAGCCTTGAGCCGCAGCAGGCAGCATGGTCTTCGTATCAAAAATCGTCGCTATTTTTTCTTCGACGCCCAAACGAGAAAGTCCCGCAACGGCGAGAATCGTGGCATCGGCCTCTTCCGCCGCTAACTTCTTCATGCGCGTATCGACATTTCCGCGCAACGGAATGACTGTCAAATCCGGACGCAACGCTAAAATTTGCGCACGCCGACGCAAGCTGGACGTGCCGACTCGCGCACCGCTCGGCAAGTCCTCCAAACGGGGGGCGATAGGCGATAACAAGGCATCGCGTGGATCGCCCCGCTTCAAAATCGCGGAGAAACTAAGCCCATCCGGAACCGTCACCGACACGTCTTTCATCGAATGGACCGCAAAATCAATCATATTTGACAAAAGAGCCTCTTCAATCTCTTTCGTAAACATCCCCTTCGACGCGCCCATATCCAAAAAACTTTGCTCTTTATGCTCGGGGATCCAATCCCCGCTCGTTCTAAGCGGGACGATTTCAATATCGCAGGAGGCCTGCATATCTGGGTAGGCCTGATACATCGTATCCCTTACAATTTGGGCTTGAACTAACGCTAATGGGCTCCCTCGCGTGCCCAGACGCATAATTTTTTTCATGCCGTTCCTACCAAAAAAAGGGAAGTTTCTACCCATGGAAGGCAGAAAACAGGGGGTGAAGAGGCTGTCTTATGTTTAACAAGATTTTAGCTATAAAATCAATGAATTAGTTTCGCGTTTTTCGGGTATAGTAATCTATATGCAGTGCAATAACACTGCAATTTATAGAGAATAAGACGAATTATCGGGGCAAAAAAATGTTTGTAGCAGGAATGATAAACGGGGGAAAATTAGACGCTGAAATTAACGTGATCCCCGCGTTCGTCGGAAGATTCTTTGCTCTTCCCCTCTTCATCCTGATCGTCACGTCGGTGCGCCTTTTTGCTACGCTCCGATTTCGGGGAAGGAGCTACCGCATTGGGGGTAATCGGTGCAGCGGCCTGTGTCAAAAGCTGGGGCAGACCATGCGTCAACGCCTGCGGTTCAGTCGCCGCAGTCGAAACTGGGGGCATCGGTGGGGCTGGCGTAATTTGCATTTCCCCCTCTCTTCAAAAGGGCCAACACATATCATTATGCTTAACACATTATTACATACAAGCAATAAAAAATCGTTAAACGAAAGATATTATGCAATTTCAGCTTAAATTAAGGGAAGATTTAATAAAATGCCGTATATTGGTGATTGTAATAGGGGAAATTTTATGGATAGCAGCGTTCAAAATGAACTGCCGGACCTCTTTAGTCTGGCGCGGGATCGCAGCGACAGCGGACGCTTGTTGCTTTGCAAAAAACTTGCGCATGTTTTTCTTTCTCCGAGTGCAGCGCTGACGGATTATGAACAAATCCTCGTCAACCAACTGATCGAAGAAATCATCAAGGACAGCTCTATGGCTGTTCGTCAGGCTTTGATTGCTGAGTTTTCTAAATCCATCTATGCCGAACGCGAAATCGTTAAGCCGATCGTCAACGGACCGATTGAAATTGCGCGGCCCGCTCTCGTCGCCAATATGAATCTTCTTGACGATGATCTGATCGAAATCATTGAGACTCGCAGCACCGATCATGCGGCAGCCATCGCTTCCCGCCGTCAAATCAGTGAAGCGGTTGCCGATGCGCTTGTCTCCACCGGCGATCTGGCCATCATGCAAATCGTTGCCGAAAATCTTGGCGCCAAGCTTTCCAGAACGGCGCTTGAGATTCTGATTGATTCCGCACGCCTGACCTCTTTCCTTCAGAAACCGATCATGGCGCGCCCTGAACTGAATCCGGAAAGCGCGATCCGCCTGTACTGGTGGATATCTAAAGAATTGCGCCGCTCGGCTTTGGAAAAATTCGGCTTCGGCCCCGGCAAACTTTCTGTGGCTTTGAACAAGGCGACGACGGACATTTTGTCGGCCCTGAGCCTGCAAAAAGAAGATGATAATGCCATGCGTCACCTTGCCGACTGGCTGGAAGAACGCGGCGCTTTGTCGATTGATCTTCTGGCCCCGCTTTTGAGGATGAGCCACTATCGCTTATTCAACATCGTCCTTTCCCGTTTAAGTGGACTGGATTTGCGTTATGTCGATATGATCAACAGCAATGCCGCTAACGGGCGTATGATGGTTGTCTTATGCCGATCGCTCCGCATCGAAAAAGGCAAGTTCGTTTCCATCTTCCTGATGTCGCGTGGCGCAAGGCAAGACGATCAAATCGTTCATCCGCGTGAACTGAGCCAAGCCATTGAAGCGTACGACAAGCTTTCCCCTGAGATGGCACGCGCGACCATCGAAAGCTGGCGCAACGATCCGACAACCATCATCCAACGTTCTGAGGAAAGACTGGCGATTCGGGCCTAGAGCAGATCGTGATTAGGTTGGCGTCCTTAGACGACGACCTAAACGCGTGAATCTGCTCGGCAACAATAGAGCAGATCGTGATTAGGTTGGCGTCTATAGACGACAAACTAAGCGCGTGAATCTGCTCGGCAACAATGAGTTAGCGCAGATCGTGATTAGGTTGGCGTCCATAGACGACAAACTAAGCGCGTGAATCTGCTCGGCAGCAAATAGGTAGAGCCTTTTCCGGCAATAGAAAGCGCGACAACCTTTTCGGAAAAAGGCTCTAACTTTCTGCTGGGTTTCGTTTCTGGCACGCCAGTAGGATGTCCCTCACGATTGGCGCTGCCGTATGCGCGCCACTCCCCCCATGTTCGACAATAACAGCACAGGCATAACGCGGGTTGGCAACAGGGCCGTAGCCGACGAACAAGGCATGGTCCCTTTCCTTCCATGGGAGATGTTCGTTGGAGACAACGCCTTCCGCTCGCTCTGCCGTTGTGATGCGGCGGACTTGGGCCGTCCCGGTTTTTCCAGCCATAGAATAGCCTTCTTCCGTAATATGCGCCCCATGCGCGGTTCCAATGCTTTCGTTCACAACCGCGTTCAAGGCTTGGCGTAACACGGCAAGTTGCTTGGGGTCGAAGTCCAACGATCGACCGATCGGTTTGGTAATCCCGGTTTCACGGCCATCGCGCACGATATGAGGAGAAACTTCATACCCGCCATTCGCAATGCGGGAAATCATTACTGCGAGTTGCATCGGAGAGGCAAGGACATAGCCCTGCCCGATCGCCGTTATCAAGGTTTCGCCTTGTTGCCATGCCTTGTTTCGCGTGGCCATTTTCCATGACCTGCCGGGGATCAAGCCGGACCGTTCGTGCGGAAAATCTATACCGGTCTTTTGCCCCAGACCAAGCCGCTGGGCCATCAATTGAATGCGATCAATGCCGACGCGTTTTCCTAAATCGTAATAGTAGGTGTCGCAGGAAAACGCCATGGATTCGATGAAATTAACATGCCCGTGCCCGCCGCGTTTCCAGCAATGAAACCGATGATTGCCCAAATCCATATAGCCCGGACAAAAAACCGTTTCTTTAGGACGTAACAGGCCGGAATCCAGCCCTGCCATGGCTGTAACGATTTTAAAAGTCGAGCCCGGCGCGTAAACGCCATCCAGAGCTTTGTTCAACAAGGGAAGATGCTCGTCTTTGTTCAGATCGTCCCAATCTTGCTGGCTGATCCCGTAGGTAAAAAGGTTCGGATCAAAGCCCGGATGCGATACCAACGCATAGACCGCGCCAGTATAAACATCCATGACAACGGCGGCCGCGCTGGCTTCGTTCTCCAAGGCTTTCTTCACGACTTGTTGCAGGCCTACGTCGATGGTCAGATTGAGGTCTTTGCCCGGCTTTGGCTCGTTACGCGCAAGCTCGCGGACGACGCGACCTCGAGCGTTCATCTCCAACTGCAACTCCCCCGGTTCGCCACGAAGGGCTAGGTCATATTGGCGCTCGACCCCGTTCTTGCCGATTTTAAAGCCCGGCATCGACATCAGCGTCGTTTGTTCTTCTTTTTCCTTATCCGCCTGCGTAACCGGTCCGACATAGCCGACGACATGCGACGTTAAATCCGTATAAGGATAGGTGCGAACTTCACCGACCTCTATATCCGCGCCGGGCAAATTGGGCATGTTTAACGACAAAGCCGCAACCTGATCCCACGTCAGATTATCCCGAACCAACAACGCGTTGAGGCCTCCGGCATTCCGGAAGTCGCGCTCAATACGGCGACGGTCAAAGTCCGACAAATCGAGATAGCTCGAAAAGGAGTTCAGCAAGTCTGAGAGCTTACCAACCTGCTCCGGCAAAATGACCAGCCGGTAATTCTGCTGATTGACCGCTAAGGGAACTCGGCCCGTTCGGTCTAATATCTGACCGCGCGGCGGGGGGATAAGCCGCAGGTTTATCCGATTATCCTCGGCTAGGACTTTAAAACGATCCTCCTGCAATATTTGCAGGTAATAAAGCCTACCCAGCAAAATCGAAAGCAGGCTGACTTGGGCTCCGCCTATTAAAATCGCACGGCGCGTAAATAGGCGAGTTTTTTCTATCTCGCGGCTCATGTCGGTGCCTCTTGCGACAAAAAGGCTCGCTGTAGTCGGATCAAACACCATGCAGGCAGCGGAAAAAGCGCAACCGTTAGAAGGAACTGCACCAGAATCGGAACCACCGCTACCACTTCACCGTAAAAAAACGAAAGCGCCAACCATGTCACGAACATCGACAAAAAGGCTACAATCACAAAGCCGATCCACAACATCAGAAAAACCTGACCGACTAAATAACGCCTTTGCGACGTTACTAATTGCTGGATGGCT
>JBFWLD010000009.1:0-17762 GCA_050252315.1 Bdellovibrionales bacterium | reverse complement strand
CCAAAAGCAATTCCGGTTTGCCGAAAGAAAGCCGGGCGCTATGGATGGTTTTTTCCAAAGGCCCCAGTTGGGCGCGTTTATGACCAGGCATCACCACAAGCCATAGGACGCCTTTTTTATCTTTCAAAAAAAGGTTTTTACACGGCATGCCGGGAATGGATTCATCCAGATCGCGCCCGTCGGCGACAGTGAACATGGCTGGATGCTCAATGGTTTCGTGTGCGATGCTCAGAGAGTCCAAGTATGCATAAAGGTTATTTTCGGTAATCATGTCAGCAACAATATCCGCGATTGTCTGGGTTTTAAAGAGTTTTTCCTTGACAGAACCGTCCATTCGCCACATCCGTAGGGGGAATACTGCTCAGGGTGCTTGCCTGTGAAAAACGGAAAGCCTCAAGGATTTGTCATTCCGGGGCGCGCTTTAAAGCGCGAAACCGGAATCCCATTGTTTGTCGGAAAAACATATGGGACTCCGGGCCTTTATTTCTTTTAGCTCCCCTTGTCGCAAACGGCAAAGGAGTCGCGAAGAAAAAATCATCCCGAAGGACAACCGCAAAGGCCCCTTTTTAAAGCGACGGCCCTGAGATACGGCCATAGCTGAAAAGGAAAGAAGATGCGTCCGTCCCACCGCGCTGTCGATGAATTGCGCAAAATCGTTATTGAACCCAATGCCGTTAAATATGCCGAAGGCTCCTGTTTGATTAAAATGGGCGACACGCATGTTTTGTGCGCAGCCACGGTGGTGGAGAAAGTCCCAAGCTTTTTGCGCGGTTCGGGCCAGGGCTGGGTAACGGCGGAGTACGGCATGTTGCCGCGCGCCACGCACGAGCGTACGGACCGTGAAGCGGCCAAAGGCAAACAATCAGGCCGGACTCAGGAAATTCAGCGACTCATAGGCCGTTCCTTGCGCGCCGTAACGGACCGCGCCGCCATGGGGGAAATCCAGATCAAGATAGATTGCGACGTGTTGCAGGCGGATGGCGGCACGCGCACCGCCTCGATCACGGGCGGCTATGTGGCCTTGGCGTTGGCCTTTCGGTATCTTCAAACCATCGGTAAACTCGCAACGATCCCGTTGATCGACAATGTCGCCGCGATTTCCTGCGGACTTTATCAGGGCGAAGCGGTTTTAGACCTTGATTATGCTGAAGATTCGTCGGCACAGGCGGATGCCAATTTTGTCTTGACGGGCAGCGGAAAGATCGTTGAGATTCAAGGCACGGCTGAGCATACGCCCTTTGCGCAAGAGCAGTTTAACGAATTGTTTCGTTTAGCGTGGCATGGTGTGTCCCAACTCACCCTTGCCCAAAAGGCAGTGATAGAAGGAGGCTCCGTACGCTAATGTCCCGTCACTTTGATAGCGATACGCTTATAATCGCCACGCATAATCTAGGAAAACTGGCTGAATTCAAAGCGTTGTTGTCTCCTTACGTCCATAAAATTTTGTCGGCGCACGATATGGGCCTGCCGATGCCTCAGGAAACAGGCAGCACCTTTGCCGAAAATGCCAGTTTAAAAGCTTTTGCCGCTGCTGCTTCCGGTGCCCCGGCGTTGGCGGATGACAGCGGTCTTTGCGTGCATGCGCTGGGCGACAATCCGGGCCTGTTTTCGGCCCGGTGGTGCGGCAACAGCCGCGACCCCATGATTGGCATGGAAAAAATACAGGCAGAGCTTGGCGATAAACAGGATCGTTCCGCTCATTTCATTTGTTCCCTTGTTTTGGCCTGGCCCGACGGGCATAGCGAAGTGGTAGAGGAACGCTGCGACGGGCAAATCGTCTGGCCGCCGCGTGGGGATAACGGACATGGCTACGACCCGATTTTTCAACCGGATGGCCAAGACATGACCTTTGCGGAAATGACGGACAAGCAAAAAGAAGCCATCAGCCACCGTGGTAAAGCCACATGTCGCCTGCTGGAACTTTTCCAAAAGGTATAAGCCTTATGCTCCCAAGCCAAAGCCTTAAAAACTATATACTGCTCGTGAATGAAGAGTTGGAAAACTGAAACAGAATTTCTGCGGCCAACCCCAAACGTCATCCCGCCCGCAAAACGGGATCCAGAAGGCTTATTAAAAAAAGGGGGCAGGGCATGAATCCCTTATCCATCTATATCCATTGGCCTTTCTGCCTTTCCAAATGCCCTTATTGCGACTTTCGTTCGCGCAAACTGCCGTTGGATCTTTCTTTTGACCTTTGGCAAAAAGCCTATCTGCAAGAACTCACTTATTACGCCGCTCTCTTGCCGGATCGCACGATTACCACGATTTACTTTGGCGGCGGCACGCCTTCCTTGATGCCGACCTCGCTTGTTGCGGCGATTTTGGAAAAGATCGCCGCGCTTTGGCCGTTGGCTTCTTCGTGCGAAATCACGCTGGAAGCCAACCCGACCTCGTCCAGTCGCCCTCAGTTCCAAGCTTTCCGCAAAGCCGGGATTAACCGCCTTTCGCTGGGCGTACAGGCCCTTGACGATACGTCTTTGCGTTTCCTCGGCCGCGCCCACACCGCGCAAGAAGCCTTGGATTCCCTTGAAAAAGCCCAAGAAATTTTCGATCGCGTCTCCATCGACCTGATCTATGCCCGCGCCGGACAATCGCCGCAAGCGTGGGAGGCCGAACTCTCCCGTGCCCTTCGCTTAGGGCTAACCCATCTGTCGCTTTATCAATTGACGATCGAAGAGGGCACCCCCATTTTCAAACGCGCCCGCACGGAAACCCTGACCGTGCCCGAAGACGATGCGGCGATTTTGTTTGAGCTTACCCAAGAGCTGACCGCCGCCGCAGGCCTCCCTGCCTATGAAATCTCCAACCATGCCGTGCCGGGCCAAGAAAGCCGCCATAATCTGGCCTATTGGACCTACGCGGAGTATATCGGCATCGGCCCGGCAGCCCATGGTCGTTTCATCGTAGATAATCGCCGCACGGCAACCGAAAACGATCCCGTTCCCCAAGGGTGGATTGAAAAAATAACAGAGAAAAATCAAGGAACTATATCTTCCTTCGCGCTCGACCGTATCGCGGCACAGGAAGAAGCCTTATTGATGGGGTTACGTCTTACCAAAGGCCTCGACCTCAGCGCGTGGCAGGCCAAATTCGGCGCAGCTTTTTCGGATTTTATCCCGCAGGAAAAAATAGCCCCTCTGATCCAAACCGGTTATTTAGAGCAAACCCCAACCACACTCACCGCTACCCCGCAAGGCCGCCAGTGCCTAAACACCCTCTTGTCGCGTCTTCTTTAAATCACCGGCGCACCGGCATAAGGTTGTTGTTTGCGTTTATGCGCCATGGCCCGAGTAATCATGTCCTGACTCGCCCCTTCTTTAGGAAAAAAGCCTACAAACTGGCAAATTTCGGCGGGAGAGAGAAGAATCGTCACGGCTTCTTGCATGGCGGCGCCCATTTTAGAAGCGCCCGATTTATCCGACGATCCCTTTTTCTTGCCCGTCGTTGGCGAAGGCGCGTCCTCCTCTTCCGTTGCGCCTAAGGTTACCTTAGCAGCGGCAGGCCCGCCCATATCCACCCCAGCGTCATACCGATTAAATTCAGGGTCCGGCGGCGGCACCCGTCTTTCATAATATCTTCCAAAGGATTCCATCGAAAGAGGATTAGGACTAAAGGCCCGCATCATCCATAGCGGCGTGTGCTGATAAGAAGCTCGTTGCCGCGCGGCCAACCTTGTGTGGGGCCGTTCAACACCAGAGAAAGCAATCGGCAAAGCTCTTGGCAGAGGAAAGAACGCATCCATCAATGCAGGCGAAAGAACCTGCCCAGACCTCAGAGCCTTAGAACGTTCGGGCCTAATCTCCCTATAAAAGCTCTGACCGCGATGAGCATTAGGAGAAGAATGCGTTATGTTTAGCGTCATAGACCGTCTCCCTATAGCTAGTAGGTATCAGGTGTCGTTATCCAGATTTTTCCATGAGGACGAACTGGTAAAAGAATCGGGTCGAACGGGCCTTGGTGTCGGCGTAAGCGCATGTTTGGCGTTTTGACTCATCCATCTCAGAACCCCGCTAGCAGCCTTGGCCGCCCGCACGCCCTTCTTCTTTGCAGGGGCCCTGCCGGGAGAAGGCTGGGGCGCGGAGGTGAGTGCGACGGAGGCTTTGGCCGCGCCTGCACCCGGCCCAGCGGCAGGCCCACCATATCCGCTTGTCGTTTCATCCGGAGCGGCTTCAGGGTTCGGTCCCGGCAAGCCGTTTTTGTTGGCCTTGCCGACAAACCCGATCGAAAGCGAATTCCGCTCAAGCTGAGGCACGCCGACCGAGGTCATGGAAATCGGCTGTTGGCCTCTCTCATGAGCCTGCTGCCGAAAAATCCCTTTATAGGGCGACGTTTTGAGATCAAAGGAAAAAAGAGGACGATAATAATCAGCGCCGCGATGAGCTGGCGGGGCGTGTAGAGCAGGAATCAGGTTCACCATAAAACCTCCATAACAAGCCAAAAGAGAACATAATAAGTATGTGCCTTTTTTTTAAACCAAATCAATCCCGAAAGTAAACAACCATAGGTTGCTGAAATGGAAGGTAAAATTTTCAAAACACGCATAAGATTGACGGGCCCGTCTGAAGAGGTCTAGCATAGAGTACCGGATAGATACCATTTAGGGGATCCCAATGTTACGGATGAGCAAATTAGCGGACTATGCCTTTATAATCCTTACCCAAATGGCGACAGAGGCGGCGCAAACCTGGTCGGCATCGGCGCTCTCGGTGGAGACGACGCTTCCCCTCCCGACGGTTGCCAAGCTGATGAAAATGTTGGCTAAACATGGGGTTGTAGAGGCCATGCGTGGAGCTACGGGCGGCTACCGCCTCGCGCGTGCGCCGCACGATATTACGATCGCGGATATTATCGAGGCGGTTGACGGGCCGATCAGCCTGACGGAATGCGCGGGCGAAGCGCTAGGGAAGGAGTGCGATTGCGCGGTGGACGTCTGCCCGACGCGAGAAAGCTGGAGCACCGTGAATAAAGCCATACGCGGAGCGTTGGAAATCGTATTCCTTTCGGACCTTGTGCCAAAGGGATCAACAGCGTAAACCACAAGCCATGACGAATCCGAGTTCTCCAAAGCTGCAGCCCGAGACGCTGCTTGACGAGCCGTATAAATATGGTTTTGTAACGGAAATCGAAACCGAAACCGCGCCCAAAGGCCTGTCCGAGGAAACGGTGCGGTATATCTCGGCGCAAAAAGGCGAACCGGAATGGCTGTTAGCGTGGCGGCTCAAGGCGTATCGGAAGTGGCTGACGATGGACGCGCCGAACTGGGCGAAGCTGAGCTTTCCTAAGATCGACTATCAGGAATCGTATTATTACGCGGCGCCGAAAAAGAAAGAGGGCCCCAAAAGCCTCGCCGAGGTGGACCCGGAGCTTCTGAAAACCTACGAAAAACTCGGCATCCCGCTTAGGGAGCAGGAAATTTTGTCCGGCGTCACGCCAACGGTCGCCGTGGACGCAGTGTTCGACAGCGTGTCGGTAGCGACGACCTATAAAAAGGCGTTGGAAGAAAAGGGCGTCCTGTTCTGTTCCCTGACCGAAGCGATCCACGATTATCCGGAGCTGGTGCAAAAATATCTGGGGTCGGTGGTGTCGGCGACGGATAATTATTACGCCGCCCTCAACGCGGCAGTATTTACGGATGGCTCGTTTGTGTATGTGCCAAAGGGCGTGCGGTGCCCGATGGAGCTATCGACCTATTTCCGCATCAACACGGCCAATACGGGCCAGTTTGAGCGCACGCTGATTATTGCGGACGATGATTCTTACGTTAGTTATCTGGAAGGCTGCACGGCCCCGAAGCGCGATGAAAACCAACTCCACGCCGCCGTCGTCGAACTGATCGCGCACGACCGCGCGGAAATCAAATATGCCACGGTGCAAAATTGGTATCCGGGCGACGCGCAGGGGCGGGGCGGGATTTATAATTTTGTAACCAAGCGCGGCCTGTGCCGTGGCGCGCATTCGAAAATTTCATGGACGCAGGTAGAAACCGGCTCGGCGATAACGTGGAAATATCCAAGCTGCGTGTTACAAGGCGATCATTCGTCGGGCGCGTTTTATTCGGTTGCGATTACGAATAATTTCCAGCAAGCCGACACGGGCACGAAAATGATCCATATCGGCAAGAACACGCATTCGACGATTATTTCCAAAGGTATCAGCGCAGGCCGCTCGCAAGGAACCTATCGCGGCCTTGTCAAAATCGCCCGCACGGCGCACGGCGCGCGCAATAAGACACAGTGCGACAGCCTGCTCGTCGGTGATAAATGCGGCGCGCATACGGTGCCCTATATCGAGTCGCGGGACCCGTCGGCGCGTGTTGAACATGAAGCCACAACCTCGAAGGTCAGCGACGACCAGCTTTTTTATTGCCAGCAAAGAGGCCTGAGCGCCGAAGATGCGATGGCGCTGATCGTCAATGGCTTTTGCCGTGAAGTGATGCAGGAATTGCCGATGGAGTTCGCCGTCGAAGCGCAAAAACTGATCGGCATCAGTCTAGAAGGCAGCGTGGGATGACGAGGTCTGGCGTATCCGTCCTTGTCATTCCGTGGCGCGCCTTAAGGCGCGAACCCGGAATCCCATTTGGTTTAAAGGAACAAGAGTAAGATAGAAAAATGCTAAAAATTGAAAACCTCCACGCGGGTATCGAAGGCCGCACGATTTTAAAAGGCATTGAGCTAAGCGTACCAGACGGCGAAGTCCATGCGATCATGGGGCCGAACGGCGCAGGCAAATCAACCTTGTCGTATGTGCTGGCGGGCAAGCCGGGCTATACGGTTACGCAAGGCACGGCCACGTTGAACGGTCAGGACCTTTTAGCGATGCCGCCGCATGAACGCGCGGCAGCGGGCGTGTTTCTGGCCTTTCAGTATCCGGTGGAAATACCGGGCGTCACGACGCTTAGTTTTTTGAAAACGTCGCTCAACGCCGTGCGCCGCGCGCGGGGAGAAAAAGAGCTGGACGCGATGCAGATGCTTAAATTCCTGCGTGAAAAAGCGAAAAAGATCGGGATCACCGAGGAAATGCTCAAACGGTCCGTGAATGTCGGTTTTTCGGGCGGTGAAAAAAAACGTAACGAAGTCCTGCAAATGGCCGTGTTGGAGCCCCGTCTTTGCCTGCTCGATGAAACGGACAGCGGCCTTGACATCGACGCCTTGCGTGTCGTGGCGGACGGGGTGAACGCGTTGCGATCCCCGGACCGATCCATGGTGGTCATCACGCATTATCAGCGGCTCTTGGACTATATCAAACCTGATCGCGTGCATGTGTTGGCCGCAGGCCGTATCGAGCGCTCCGGCGGTCCGGAACTCGCGCTCGAACTGGAAGAAAAAGGCTATGCGGAAATCAAGGGGGCGCAACGAGCATGACCCTGCGCGCCGATCAGCAAGCCGTAATATTCGATTGGAACGGCACGTTATTGTCCGACATTCATCGCGCGGTCGAAGCCACGAACGCCGCGATCGCTTTGCTTGGGGTTCCGCCTTCCGGTGTACGGCGCTATCAACAGCTTTACGAAATGCCGTTGAAAAAACTTTATCTGCGGCTTGGGTGCGATGAACGGGAACTGGAAGCACGGCAGGACGAAGTCTTTTCCGTCTGGGGGTCCTACTACGAAGAAAACGGGCAAAATCTGCGCCTGCGCCGAAGCGCGAAAAGCGTGCTGACCCAGCTTAAGGAACGCGGCCACCGCACAGCAATCCTAAGCAATCACACGGTTAAAATCATTGCCGGTTATGTCGAGCGGTTCGGTATGACCGCTTTGTTCGATAAGATTTTGGCCAATGCCTGCCACGAACTGACGGACATTATGCACAAAGCGGATAAAGGCTCGCGCCTGAAATCCTTTGTGGACGAACATGACGTCCGACAGGCCATCGTGATCGGCGACTCGGCGGAAGAAATCGAGATTGCGCATGCGTACGGTTTCGTCGGCGTCGGCATTGCGGGCGGGTATTATTCGCCTGAGCGCCTTCAAAAAGCGGATCCGGATTTTATCATTCATCGCCTCGACCAACTCCCGGCCATTGTCGATCGGGTCTTTTCTTCCCGCGCGAGTGAGGTCAAAGCCGCATGACCCTTGCTCCAGAAAACCAAGCCGTGATTTTCGATTGGAACGGGACGATCCCGGACGATTCCTTTTTGTTCTGCGAGGCGACGAATAAAATTTTGCTCCTGTTGGGAGCAAGTCCCGTCGCCATCGACCCTTATCGGGAAGCCTACGACGTGCCGGTGAATAATATGTATCGCGCCTTTGGGTGCAGCGAAGAGAGTATGGCCGAACATCGTCAGGAAATGGTCGAAGTTTGGCGAGATCATTATGAAGCCAACGTCGCTTCGGTGCAGTTGCGCGACGGGGTTAAGGACATGCTGGCTGAAATTTCAGCACGAGGACATCGTTTAACGGTACTGAGCAATTATGTGCGCGAGTCGATAGCGGCGCAGGCCGGTGCCCTCGGCATAGCCGAATATTTCGATGCGATTTTAGCGCGTCCGCATGCCGACCTGAAAGACGTCATGCACAGCAAAGGCAAAGGTGATCGTCTGCACGCCTATGTGCGGGAGAATAAGGTGCAGCAGGCGATAATCGTTGGCGACTCACCTGAAGAAATGGAAATTGCCCGCGCCTTCGGGTGCGTCAGCGTCGGGATTTCGGGCGGATGTTGTTCCGAAGCGCGGATACGCAGCGCCAAGCCGGATTATTTTGTCCATCATGTCAAAGAAATCCCCCCCATTGTCCGGCATGAATTTAAAAACAGGAGGGGCGCATGACCGCATCCTTCAAGAAAAAAAAGAGCGCACAAAAAGGAACCTTCCTCTCCCTTTGTCATTCCGGATTCCCTTTTGGTTTCCTTTCATCACAAAAACCGCTTTTGAAGGAGGCCGCATGACCCTTCAAGCCCTCCTCGAAGAAAGCCGCACGGATCGCGAAAATTGGCATTTCACCTCGTTGAAAAAGGTCGAAACGCTCACTTTAAAACCGGTCGAAGCGCCGCCTGCAAACGTCGCGCTTCCCGCCTCGCTGTCTCGCCACCGCCTCGTTTTTGTAGATGGGTTCTTTCGTGCGGATTTGTCGGATTTGCAAGCCTTGCCGGACGATCTGGTCGCGCCCTGCAATGCGCAGGGCACCTGCTGTTCCTTAACTCTTTCAGACCAAACCTGCCTTGCGATTGATCCTGTCGAAATTCTTTTTGTCTCAACGCCACAGGCGCAGCCGTCCGAAGCCTCCACAACCCTTAAAATTGCCTTGGGGGAAAACAGCCGCCTTACCTTAATCGAACGGCATGTTGTCGCGGAAAAGGGCGCTGTCTTGCGCCATTTTAAGACCGAGATCACGCTGGGCAAACAGGCCAAGCTTATCCATGGCAAAGTGGTAAGCAGCGTCCTCGAAGGCCTGCATGTCGCGCAAACCTCCGTCCATGTGGCGGCTGGATCGTTTTACGATCATTTTGCCTTGCTGGCGGGCGGGGGGCTAACCCGGTGCGAAACTACGATCGACTTGCTCGGCGAACTTGCAGAAACGCGTCTTTTGGCCCTGATGCTTTTGCGTCAAAGCCAACATTGTGATGTGACGACGCATGTGCGGCACCGCTCACCGCATACGGCCAGCCGCCAGATTTGCAAATCCGTTCTGGCGGATAAGGCTCGCGGTGTGTTTCAAGGGCAGATCCATGTCGCGCCGGATGCGCAAAAAACGGACGGCTATCAATTGTGCCGTGCGCTTTTGCTGTCGGATAAGGCGGAGATGGACGCCAAACCCGAACTGGAAATTTTTGCGGATGACGTTCAATGTTCGCACGGCACCACGATCGGCGATCTGGACGAAGAGTCGCTTTTTTACCTGATGTCGCGCGGCCTTGATCCCGCCACGGCGCGAGCCTTGTTGATCCGCGCGTTTGTCGATGACCTGACGGGCCAACTCCCGGCTGGCGAACTTCAAACCCTTTTGCAGAACGAGGTGTCCCAATGGTTGCTTCCTTATTAAGAAGCTATTCCCCCATAGAATCTGCCTTTCTGCCTTTGGCATTGTAATTTTCTCTTTGCATTCCTCTACGCATCAGGCATTCTTCCCCGCAGGTTTGGAGCAGGGATTCCCTCCCCCGAACCTTGAGGTGTCAAGACCTAACCCATAGCGGTTGCCATCGTCCTGTCCGATAACAGGTATTTTCGGACATAATTATGGCCTGTGTTTCCTTTGCGCTTTGCAAAAAGGAAGGCATAGAGCGTTGCCGCAAAAAACGCTGCCTTTCGTCCCCTTATGGACTGGAGGGCAGTGGCGTATGTCCAGAACCTTCGGGTTTAAAGGCCATTGCAGTCGTCTATGGGCGGCTCTTGAACTTCCAGTCCGCTACGACACTCCGGTCGTAAGCGGTTGCCGAAGAAGGACGCTCCGCCATGACCGAAACCCCCATCCTTCCCCCTGCCTGCGAAAAAGCCCTAAAACTCGCCGCCATCGCCGAAGCCATCGCCTATGCCGACGGCTGGACCAGCTTCGACGAATGTTTCGCCCAAAGCCCGGACCAAGCCGATACCTATCTCCTTTTCGCCCAAGCAGCCCTCGCCGCCCTTTTTTCTTTAAACGCAGCCGATCAAAAAACTCACTAATCCTTTCCCTAAACCCAACAAAAAGAGCCAAGCCCACCACCCGCCCCTTGCGGGAGGGTCGAAAAAGCTTTAGCTTTTTCGGGGAGGGGTTCCATTTCTTCCCCTCTCCTTTAAAAATAAAGCCCCATGCCTGAAGCCGATCACAAAAACCGAGACCCCATCATTCACCGCGCCAAAAATCTCCGACAAAGCGCCTCCATGGTGGAACGATTATTGTGGCGAGAACTTCGGTCAGACCCCAGACAAAAGGAACTCAAATTCCGCTTCCAACATCCGCTTTCTTTTTATGTCGTCGATTTTGTCTGTTTATCAGCCCGCCTTGTTGTAGAAATTGACGGGATGTCGCATGATTCAACTGAAGAGGAAGACAAAAAAAGACAAAACCACATCGAAAAACTAGGATATAGCGTCCTAAGATTTGCCAACCAAGAGGTCCTAAAGGATGTTTCTTGTGTGGCCGAGCAAATTCGCCTTGCCGCCCAAGATCGTTGGGAAACAGGTCAAAGAGTCAACAATCCTAACAAAAAGAGCCAAGCCCACCACCCTCCCCTTGCGGGAGGGTCGAAAAAGCTTTAGCTTTTTCGGGGAGGGGTTCCATCCAATCCCCTTTATTTTGAAGCGTTTTTGTTCCCTCTAAAGGTTGTTTGATGCTCTCTTATCGCGCCGACTTTCCTATTTTCAACCAAACCATCCATGGCCATGCGCCTGTCTATATGGACAGCGGCGCCAGTGCGCAAAAACCGCGTCAGGTCATCGACGCCATTTCCCATTTTTACGAAAACGATTATGCCAACATCCATCGCGGCGTGTACGAATGGTCGCAACGCGCCAGCGAAAAGTACGATCAGGCGCGTCGCACAGTCCAAAAATTTATCGGCGCTGCCCATGAAGATGAAATCGTTTTTACGCGCGGCGCGACGGAATCTCTGAATCTTGTGGCCTCAAGCTGGGGGCGTGCGTTCCTTCACGAAGGGGACGAAGTCGTCGTCACGCGTCTTGAGCATCATGCCAATATCGTGCCGTGGCAGCTCTTGCAAAAAGACATCCCCTTTACCTTGCGCGTGGTGCCGATCCAACCGGACGGCACGGTTTTGCTCGAAGATGTCAAAGCCGCCATTGGCCCGAAAACGAAATTGGTTTCCATCGCCCATGTTTCCAACGCGCTTGGGACCGTCTTGCCTGTTGCTGAAAGTATCGTCTATGCCCACGCGCATGGCGTGCCGGTGATGCTCGACGGCTCGCAAGCTGTTTCCCATCAAGCCGTCAATGTCCAACAGTTGGACGCGGATTTTTACGTTTTTTCCGGCCATAAGATCTACGGCCCCAGTGGAATCGGGGTGTTGTACGGCAAGCGGGACGTACTCTCCCAAATGCCGCCCTATCAAGGCGGCGGCGACATGATCGAACTGGTTTCTTTTGAACAGGGGACAACGTTTCAAGATCCGCCCATGCGGTTCGAAGCGGGCACCCCACCGATTGCTCAGGCGGTCGGGTTGGCCGCGGCGCTGGACTATCTTTCGGCCATCGGTATGGACAAAATCGCCGCGCACGAAAAAGCCCTGCTTGATTATGCCACCGCTAAAATTGGGGCGATTGACGGGGTGCGCCTGATCGGCACCGCGCCGGAAAAGGCGGCAATTTTATCTTTTGTCATGAAAGGCGTGCATCCGCACGATATTGGTACTATTCTAGATTCCTGCGGCGTCGCCGTCAGGGCAGGGCATCATTGCGCCCAACCGGCGATGGAGGCGCTGGGCCTTGCCGCGACCGTGCGCGCGTCGTTCGGTCTTTATAATTCTCAAGAAGATATCGACGCTTTGGCGCAAGGATTGGCCAAGGTAAAGGAGATTTTTGGATGACGGAAACGGACAGCGATCTGCGCGATTTGTATCAGGATTTGATCCTCGATCACGGGCGGCATCCGCGTAATTTTCATCCCATTGAGGCGGCGAATTGCGAGGCGGTCGGCCATAATCCGTTGTGCGGAGACAAGCTGGTTTTATTTTTAACGGTTGACGATCACGGGCATATTGCCGATGCGGCGTTTCAAGGCGAAGGCTGCGCGATTTCCATGGCGTCGGCCTCCATGATGACGGAAATGTTGATCGGCAAAACCGCGCAGGAAGCCCGTCGGCTGTGGGCGGTGTTCGAAGATTTGTGCAAAGGCAACGCGGTCGAGCCGGAACGGATCGCGGCCTTGCCCGAGGACGATGCGATGCGGTTGCAAGCCTTGGCCGGGGTGCGGCATTACCCGGTTCGGGTTAAGTGCGCGACGCTGGCTTGGCGCACTTTAGAGTCCGCTTTGGACCCAAATTCGCTCAAAAAAGCCCAAAAAGAAGTCAAAACAGAGTGATTTTTGGGCTGAATTTACGCCAAAATGGGGTGTTTTTGCCCTGTTTTTCGTCAAAAAAGGGGTGAAAAAGTGTCTAAAACCGACCAAAAAGTGCCTAAAACTGACAAAATTGAGCAAATTATCGACGCTTTGCAGCATGTTTACGACCCTGAAATCCCCGTTAACATCTATGACCTCGGCCTGATTTACGACATTCGTTTGGACGAGAACGACCTGCAAATCGACATGACGTTGACCACCGCGAACTGCCCTTTGGCCGATCAAATTCCGGGGATGGTTTACGATGTTTTGAAAGCGCGGATACCGGATCTTAATCAAGTGGAGATAAACCTTGTGTGGGACCCGCCTTGGGATCCTTCGCGCCTATCGGAAGAAGCGCGATTTGCCTTGGATATGTTGTAGAAAATGCAAACAGAAAAAATTTTAAGTTTTAACTCGCGTGGATTTCATCGCTTGGCTGTCAGCGTTTTCGGCGCGGATCAAACGCCGGACAGGCCCGTCATTTGTGTGCATGGCCTGACGCGAAACCGCCATGATTTTGATGAGTTAGCGGAAAGTTTAGCCAAAAATCGCACGGTTTATTGCGTTGATATGCCGGGACGTGGAGACAGCGATTGTCTGCCCGATCCTATGGATTATTCTTTTTCCCAATATATGACGGACGCGCTTGCGCTTTTGTCGTGGAGCCATGCCTCGCAGGTCGATTGGATCGGTACGTCGATGGGCGGGATTTTGGGAATGCTGCTTTCCGCGCGTGAAGGCTCGCCGATCCGGCGGTTGCTGCTCAATGATGTCGGTCCGATTGTCGCCAAAGAGATGGTGGCAAAACTGACGGAATATTTACGCATGAAACGAGTCCGCTACGCGTCGTTGCATGAGGTCGAAGTTCTTTTGCGGAAAATGAATGCCGGATATGGCGTCTTGACCGATGCGCAATGGGCGCGGATGGCGCAAACCAGCGCCCGTCAACTTGCCGATGGTCGGTATGAATTGATTTATGATCCGCATATTGCGGATCCGTTTGTGGACGATCCCGAAGATGTGAATTTGTGGGATATTTACGACCGTGTGAGGTGCCCGACTTTGGTTTTGCGCGGGAGTCTGTCGGAGCTGTTGCCGCAAAATATTGCGCAGGAGATGACACGGCGCGGGCCGTGTGCCAGACTTGTTGAAATTGAAGGGGCGGGACATGCGCCTTCGCTTATGGATGAAAAACAAATTCGGATTGTCGAAGAATTTTTGGAAAGCTAAAGGAAACGCCATGATTGTTGTAAAGAAAAAAGAAAAAACGACGACGAAGCCTGCCCTCAAACGGCAAAAGGGAACCACCTATCTGGCGGATTATCGGCCCCCTGCGTTTTTGGTGGAGACGATGGAGATGGAGATTGACGTGCAGGACAAGATCGCGCGCGTTTCCTCTCGTTTCATCGCAACGCGCAATCCCGCGCATGGCGATGACAGTGCCCCGATGTTTTTAAATGGCGAAAAGCAAAAGCTGGAGAAGGTCGTTGTTAATGGCGTTGAGCTGGACCGGCAAAATTACGAGTTGACGGACAAGGGGCTTACGATTCCTTTTGTGCCGGATGAAGCTATTATCGAGATTGTTAGCACCAACGAACCGGCTAAAAACACGGCGCTTTCCGGACTTTATGTGGCGGGACCTATGCTCTGCACGCAGTGCGAGTCCGAAGGGTTTCGCAACATTACCTATTTCTTCGATCGTCCGGATGTTTTGGCGAAATATCGCGTCACGATTCGGGCGGATAAAAAGAAATACCCCTATCTTTTGGCCAACGGCAATTTGGTCAAGAAGGGAAGCCAAAAAGGCGGTCGGCATTATGCGGTTTGGGAAGATCCGTTTGCCAAGCCGTGTTATTTATTTGCGATGGTGGCGGGCAAGATGGATCGCGTCGCCGATCATTTTACGACGAAGTCTGGCCGCGAGGTTTTGTTGGAAATTTATGTCGAGCCCGGTCGCAAGAGCGAGACGGGTTTTGCGATGACCGCGTTGAAAAACGCGATGGCGTGGGACGAGAAAACCTATGGCCTTGAATATGATTTGGACCGATTCATGATCGTCGCCGTCAGTTTCTTTAATTATGGGGCGATGGAGAATAAGGGCCTCAATATTTTCAACGACACCTGCGCCCTTGGCCGCGCAGACACGGCAACCGATCCTGAAATTGCATTCTTCGAACGTGTGGTCGGGCATGAATATTTCCACAATTACACTGGCGATCGTGTGACGTGCCGGGACTGGTTCCAATTGAGTTTGAAGGAAGGGTTGACGGTTTATCGCGAGCAGGAATTTTGCGGCGCGATGAACAGCCCGGCGATTGAGCGGCTGCATAGCGTTATTAAATTGCGCACGCGTCAATTTCCGGAAGATGCGGGTGCGATGGCGCACCCGATCCGTCCGGAAAGTTATCAGGCAATCGAGAATTTTTACACCGGCACCATTTATGAAAAGGGCGCCGAGGTCATTCGCATGATCGAACTTTTTGTTGGCAAAAAGGGATTCCGCAAAGGATTGCGTTTGTATTTGAAACGGCATGACGGACAGGCCGCGACCTGTGACGATTTTGTCAAGGCCATGGAAGAGGCGAACGACATTGATCTGGATCATTTCATGCTGTGGTATTCGCAGGCCGGAACGCCAGTGCTGGACGTTTCTTCATCTTATGATGAGAAAAAGAAGGAATTTACCATCCGCGTCAAGCAAAGCTGCCCGCCGACTCCCGGACAAAAGGAAAAATATCCGCTGAACATGCCGTTTAGTGTCGGGCTTTTGGACGGCAAGGGCAAGGATATGAAGGGGACGTTTGTTTTGGACATTGCCTCGCCCGAAGAGGTTTTTGTCTTTTTGAATGTTGAGGAAAAACCGATTCCGTCTTTGTTGCGCGGGTTTTCGGCGCCGGTGCGGGTTAATTATCCTTATACCGAAGAAGAATTGCGTCTGATTATGGCCAAGGATGTGGATGGGTTTACGCGCTGGGAAGCTGCACAGACCTTGCTGCGTCGTCATGCGCTTTCGGGGGAGGCTCCGTCGGCGGAGATGATCCGGTCGCTTCGCGCGGTGTTGAAGGATCGCAAACTTGATGCGGCGACGAAGGCCATGATGCTTTCCGTGCCGAGCGTTGAGGATTTGGGGCTTTTTATCGCGGCGCAAGGCAAGAAAATCAACCCGGTCAAACTGCACGACGGGCGACGCGCCTTGATCCATGCAATGGCCGAGGCGATGGCCGATGATTTTTGGATGATGTATGAAACGATCGACAAGGAGTTAGAGGAAAAGGCCAGCGATGGCGTGTCGCGCGGTCGCCGTAGTTTAAAAAATCTGTGTTTGTTTTATGTGTCGAAAGCTGATCCGGATTCGGTAGAGCCGTTGGCGATTGCCACGCTTTCTTCCGGGCGCAATATGACCGATAAGATTGCCGCGTTGCGCGATTTGATCGGGATGCGGACACCTTCCGCCCAAAAGATGCTGAATCTTTTTGCGAAAAACTATGCCGATGCGCCAGCGATTATGGATCACTGGCTGCGGCTTCAGGCGCAGGCGTGCAAGGAAGATGTGCTTAAGGATGTGAAACGTTTGATGAAGCATCCGGCCTTTTCGTGGAAAAACCCAAATCGGGCGCGTGCGCTCATTATGTCTTTTGCCGACAATCCTTTGGGCTTTCATGCGGCGGATGGGAGCGGGTATCGGTATCTTTCCGACTGTGTTGCCAAGCTGGACCGGTTAAACCCAAATGCTGCCGTTCGTGTGGCTAAGATGTTTTTGCGGTGGCGGGATTTTGAACCCAAACGTGCGAAATTGATGAAGGCGGAGCTGGAAAAATTGGCGGCATTGCCTAAGCTTTCGGTCAATACGCGCGAGGTCGTTCAAAAAGCGTTGGGCAAGAAGTAAGCCAAAAGGTAATGGGACGGACGATATGCGGCGCGCGTTTTTCTTGCAGAAAGTTTGGTTGATTTGCTTTTTGGTCATTGGGCTTTGGGCTTCCCCTGCTTGGGCGCAGGAAAATCCGGACGAGATTCCCAATACGTTGGTGATTGGTGGCGGATGGCAGGAAGTTTTCAAAAATACCCCTTACAGTAATGGCGGTGATTTTCGTTTGGAACATCGCTGGGGGCTCTCGCTGCTTTCCGCTGCGGCTGATTTTTTCAAGCCGTTGGATGGCGGGTTTCAGATTCATCCTTTTATGGGGCTCGAAACGACGACGAGCCTTCAATTTTATGGATTCGGTGGGCTGATTTTTGATTTTTTGGTCGGGCGGCATTTGGTCATTTCTCCGAATTTTGCCGTGGGGCACTATTCTCGCGGCGAAGGCAAGAAGTTGGGCTGCCCGCTGGAGTTTCGTTCGACGATCGAAACTGGCTTACGTTTTGAGGGCGGGTGGCGTGTGACGGCCTATCTGAGTCATACCTCCAACGACAATATCGGGGACAAGAATCCTGGGGTCGAACATGCCGGGTTTTATTTACATATTCCGCTGAATCCGTAAGGGGCGGCGTCATCCGGCGTTTTAGAGCAGATCGTGATTAGTTTGGCGTCCTTAGACGACAAACTAAGCGCGTGAATCTGCTCGGCAGCAATAGAGCAGATCGTGATTAGTTTGGCGTCCTTAGACGACAAACTAAGCGCGTGAATCTGCTCGGCAGCAATGAGTTAGAGCCTTTTCCGGCAATAGAAAGGGCGTCAACCTTTTCGGAAAAGGCTCTAAAAAAGGGGCGTTCGGGATGACAAAGGGTGGGGGATTGGTTCTTAAATTAGAAGAGGATGGACTGGGGGGCGCATAAAACCCACGGTTCTGGA
>JBFWLD010000008.1:0-18408 GCA_050252315.1 Bdellovibrionales bacterium | reverse complement strand
GTTCCCCTTTCTTAAATTCCTGCACGCAGCAGCCATCTCAAAACCCTAATCATCCGAGTTCTCCGTCGCGCACGCCGCTCCGCAAGCCCGTCTATATTGTTCAAGGACAGGATACGCCTCAAATTCCTCTTCCTGTGGCCGCCGAGATCCTTACCCGCGGCGACAACGCCTTTGCCGCGCCGGAAACGCCGCCGCCTTTCGCCTATTTGCCCCCGACGGCAAAAGATAGGCAACGCACCCCATCATCGGTTGCTGCGGTACGGAACCAGAAATCGCTCAAAGACGTCGTAACGCCGCAACAAAAGCGTAAGATGGAGGCCATCGAAAGACGAACCATCGCAACAGCGCGCATCAAAGTTCATAAAGCCACACAACTCCCCAAAATAATCGCCGCTTTTGATAATGTAGAAGCCATCTACGATGTTCCATCCATTCTCCTGATAACGTGTTCGTTCATTGAATCCAAATGGCTAACAGAGGCGCGTAGCCTCTTCATGTACGAAACCGACTCTTTAATTTGGCAATTGCAACAGCAGGGCCCCTACATGATCGCCCAAACCCGTGAAGCGCTTAGCCAAAAGGAAGTCACCCTCAAACCCGCTACGGTCAACGACTTGAAATACGCCATCAGTTTGGCGAAACGATCAAAACGGCAGCCCCTTACCCCCAGACACCGCCGTGTATTGGAAAACGCAAAAGGCAACGCCTTTATTGTGGGTTCTCTTGCCGCCAACCATTATACGCAATCGGTTGACCTAATCTTGTCACGGCTGTTCCCCAACAACCCGGAAAAGCAAGCCCTAGCCAGAAACGGCATAATCTATGGAGGCATTAACATCGGGATCGAAGGGGCCAAACAGATGAGCGCCTCCCTTGATAAGCCCCTCAACAAAAAATATTTCGACAGAAAAAAACAGGCAATCTTTCAAGTTCCTCCCAAGGCTACCAATAGAACAGCGCTGCTTGCCGTTGTCATGAGCTATACGGCAAAAGAGCTTGCCGTCCGGCATGTGTTAACGCAAAACGGCCTTTTACCGCCTCAGGAAGCAACAACAGCCATGGGGCCGCAAACGCCCCCCCGTAACGGCACGCTGGCAGCCAACTTAGTGCCCCGTCGCTTCTTAGCCCCAATCCTTTAAAAACCTCCGGACTTGCATTTCCACGCCTACCCCTTTAGACACTAACTGTTGATGTCTAGAGCAGATCGTGATTAGGTTGGCGTCTTTAGACGACAGACTAAGCGCGTGAATCTGCTCGGCAACAATGAGTTAAAGCAGATCGTGATTAGGTTGGCGCCCTTAGACGACAGACTAAGCGCGTGAATCTGCTCGGCAGTAAAGAGTTAGAGCCTTTTCCGGCAATAGAAAAGGCGACAACCTTTTCAAAAAAGGCTCTAAAGAGGATAACCATGAAACGCGCATTTGTATTTCCGGGGCAAGGCAGCCAAAAGATCGGCATGGGCAAAGCCCTAAACGACGCCTTTGCCGAAGCCAAAGAAGTTTTTCAGGAGGTTGACGATACGCTGGGGCAAAAGCTCTCGGCCCTGATGTTTGAAGGCTCGGAAGACGAGCTAAAACTGACCCCCAACACCCAACCGGCCTTGATGGCCGTCAGCATGGCAGCCCTTCGCGTCCTGACTCAGCAAAGCGGCAAAAGCCTTACCGACATGGCCGCCTTTGTCGCGGGGCATAGCCTTGGCGAATATGCGGCCCTGTGCGCGGCGGACAGCCTGACCTTGGCGGACACCGCCCGCTTACTGCGCCTGCGCGGTGAAGCCATGCAAAAGGCCGTCCCGGTCGGAGTCGGCGGCATGGCGGCTCTGATGGGCGCGGATGTGGACGCGGCCAAAGAAATAGCCGCAGCCGCAGCCGACAACGAAATCTGCGTTGCAGCGAATGACAATGCCAACGGCCAAGTCGTCATCAGCGGCCACAGCGGCGCGATCGACCGAGCCATTACGATCGCTGCCGAGCGCGGCTTCAAGCGCAGCATCAAGCTGCCGGTCAGCGCCCCGTTCCACAGCCCCTTGATGCAGCCCGCCGCAGATGTGATGCGCGAGGCTTTGGCCACAACGGAACTAAAAGCCCCAATTGTCCCCATCATCCCGAACGTGATCGCAACGGCAACGCAAGACCCGGAGCAAATCCGCGATCTGCTGGTCCAACAAGTGACCGGCTCGGTCCGCTGGCGCGAATCCGTGCTTTATATGAAGGAACAGGGCGTCGAACAACTCGTTGAATGCGGCTCGGGCTCGGTTCTGGCTGGCCTGACCAAACGCATCGACAAAGAAGTCACGGCCCTATCGCTTCAAACGCCCGAGGATATCGAGGCCTTTATCAAAACCATTTAAAAAGACCAAGAAAGGAAATCTTATGTTCGACTTAAAAGGCAAAAACGCCCTTGTTACCGGAGCCACCGGCGGGCTTGGCACCGTTATCTCGCGTACCTTGATCGCCCAAGGCGCGCGCGTTGTTCTGGCCGACCGCCTACCGGAATCGGTAGAGGCGCTCCATAAAGAGCTTGGCGAAAACAGCTTCCCCCTTACAGGCGACCTTGGCGACCCGGCGGTTCCGGCAGCGCTGATGAAACAGGCCGAAGAAAAACTCGGCGGCGGCGTGGACATCCTCGTGAACAATGCAGGCCTAACCCGTGACGGCCTTGCCATGCGCATGAAGGACGAAGATTGGGATCTAGTCCTCAACGTCAATCTGTCGGCAGCCTTCCGTCTTTCCCGCGCCGCGCTAAAAGGCATGATGTCGCGCCGCTGGGGCCGTATCATCAATATCGCGTCGGTCGTCGGCTATATGGGCAATGCGGGGCAAGCGAACTATGCGGCCTCCAAAGGCGGGCTCGTGGCCATGAGCAAATCGCTGGCCCATGAAATGGCCCCGCGCGGCGTCACCTCAAACTGCATTGCGCCGGGCTTTATCGTCTCGCCCATGACGGACAAATTGAACGACGAGCAAAAAGCCGCCATGCTGGCCAATATCCCCCTCGGCTTCCTCGGTGAAGCCAAGGACGTAGCCGCCAGCGTAGCCTTCCTCGCCAGCGAAGAAGCCCGCTACGTCACCGGCCAAACCATCCACGTCAATGGCGGGATGATTATGGTTTAGGCGCGAAATTGCTTAAATTTTTGGTTAAGAGGAAAAGGGGGTGGACTCGACGCCCAAAGACGGATACAAACCGCCGAAAAAGCCCCATGAACTCACACCAAGAGCCGTCATGACCTCCTTGCCCCCAAGGACAGAACAACAAAGGCTTCATACTGCCGCAGAACAGTTTTTCGGTACGCCGACGCAGGCGCTCGCAGAAAAATTTACGGCCTTCTGCGCCTGGGAGGAGATGGCCCAGACAGCCTCTAAAAATGAACAAAAGATCCGTCTATCCGAAATCAGTTTGGAGTGGGATGCGATCGGGGAAGCCCTTTACAGCAAGGAAACGACCCCCTTAAACGAAGCGGAGAAAAACAAGCTTTATAAAAAAATCATTACCCATCGCCGAAAAATTCTAGCCATAGCGA
Organism: Bdellovibrionales bacterium; assembly: GCA_050252315.1. Lineage (GTDB taxonomy): Bacteria > Pseudomonadota > Alphaproteobacteria > UBA9219 > UBA9219 > UBA8914. Next base: position 14,888 of record JBFWLD010000008.1, on the reverse strand, counting down.
TAAGGCACTCCCCCTCGCTCCAAATTTTAATAAACTGTCTTGAGAAGAAGAAAGACGCAAAAGCCGCGATTCAAACGCCGTTAACGGACAAAAGAAGGGAAAAACTTTTAAAGGCGACCCAGCAACAGCTCGACCTCCTCAAAAAAGGAAAGAAACCGACCTACACGAGTGTCTTGGAAAAAGCGCTGATGGATATAGCCTCGGCCAACCTGCTTTTTCCTCAACTTAGAAACAGGATGGCGCAAACCCTCCCAGCCGACAAAAAGATATATAGAGCTTTCTGCATCCACGAAAAAAAGCTGAAAAAACTGGAAGATAAACTTGCCAAATCACATGCCAAGTTCGCCGTATCGCTTATTCCGAAAAAGGTTCGAAACGACACTGATCTGGCTAATACCATCTATCTGGAGATCATTGATGGAATAGTGAATGCCAGCACAAAATTTGACCCACGATCCGGATATAGTTTTATAACCTATGCGCGATACTGGGGAATGCGAAAATACTATCGAGCCTTAGAAAAGGCTTTTCAAACGGTGCATCTACCCAAACGAATGGTAAAAACTATTGGGGCCCTGACAAAAGCCAAAGAAGAATGCCTCAAAAGAAATCTCCCTCAAACCACCCATATACTGTCGGCCCTAAGCGACCTTCCGGAGAAGGCGATTGAAGAATGCATACTCTATTTGTGCAAAGGATTTTCTCTCAACGCCACGCTCACGGGACAAACTCCGACGGAAGAGGATGACAGGACCTTGGAATCGATCCTAGGGGCCGACACCGAAACGCCGGAAAGAAAGTTGGAACAAAAAGAAGACGGCCTAGGCGTCCAAAGAGTACTAAAAAACTTACCCGAAAGCCAAAGAGAGGCCGTTACGTTAGTCCATCTTGAAGGACACAAACCTTCCGTGGCCGCTGCCATCATGCGCCTCACGCCCACCCAGTTCAGCACCTTGCTCGCTCATGCCAGCCAGCGGCTACGGACGCCGACAACCTACCGAACGCTCAAGAATCATTCTTGTGGCTAACCCAGGGACACTCCAGACTTCCCAAACTCCGTCGTGTCGGCTAGAAATTTAAAAATGAACAAGCACGATAAGGAAAATACCATCCCCCAGCGCGCACGACGCTACGCGCATGTAGGCGGAGCCGTCGCCAAAGCAGGGGCGCAGTTTGTCGGATCACGCGTTGCCTCTGGCGGCAAAAAAAATCCCGGCGCGGAAGCCGCTATCTTACGCACGGCGTTGGGTGGACTTAAAGGCCCCTTGATGAAAATCGCCCAGTTGATCGCGACGATCCCGGACTTTCTACCGCCCGACTATGCCGCCGAACTCGCGACCTTGCAGTCGCAGGCCCCGCCGATGGGATGGCCCTTTGTCCGCCGCCGTATGAACAGCGAGCTTGGCCCCGACTGGCAAAGCAAATTTAAAAGCTTCGAGCCCACAGCCGCCTGCGCCGCCTCCTTAGGCCAAGTCCACCGCGCCGTCGCGCATGACGAAACGCCCCTTGCCTGCAAACTGCAATATCCCGACATGCAGGCCACGGTCGAAGCGGACCTGCAACAGCTCAAACTCATCTTCTCGCTTTTTGAAAAATTCACACCGTCGGTTTCAACGCGCGACGCCTATGAGGAAGTCGCCCTGCGCCTGCGCGAAGAACTGGATTACGCGCGCGAGGCCAAAAGCATGGCTCTCTATAAAGAAATGTTGGCGCAGGTCGAAGGCGCCCATGTCCCAACCCCGTTTCCCATTTTATGCACGGACCGTCTTTTGACCATGAGTTGGCTCGACGGCGTCAAGATCGGCGAAACGATCACGAGCAAAACGCAAGACGAACGCAACGCGCTCGCGATAACCATGTTCCGGCTTTGGTATGTGCCCTTCTATCATTACGGGATCATCCACGGCGACCCGCATCTAGGCAATTACACCTTCCGCGAAGACGGCGGGATCAACCTGCTGGATTTCGGATGCATCCGCATCTTCCGCCCGGATTTGGTCCAAGGCGTCATCACGCTTTTCGCAGCCTTGCGCGACAATGACGAGGCGATGGCGGCAGAGGCCTATCGCCTGTGGGGCTTTACCTCGCTGACCAAAGAGCTGCTTGAAACGCTCAACATCTGGGCGCGTTTTATCTACGCGCCGATATTGTCCGATTCCGCTCGCCCCTTGCAAGAAACCAACTCGACGCAACAAGGCCGCCAAATCGCCGCCGCTATGTATCAAAAAATCCAAACCATGCAAGGAATTGCCATCCCGCCCGAGTTCGTACTGATGGACCGCGCCTCGATCGGCTTGGGCAGCGTCTTTTTACGTCTGGGGGCCGAAGTCAACTGGCGGCGCCTGTTTGAAGAAATGACGGAAGGGTTTGACGTAAATGTCCTTGCCACACGTCAATCGGTTCTTCTAAAAAAGTACGGACTCACCTGAGGAGGAAAAATGAAAACCACCCCAAATCCCTGCATACGCCCGGCACCGACGTTTCGCGTTTTTGCAGCTTGCCTTCTGGCCCTACTTATCGCGACGCCGACAGCCCAAGCCAAAGAAACAACGCAAACTTATACCGATAAGGAATTCGGCCTGAGTTTTGACTACCCCGCAGCCTTTGCCGAAAATCCAGCCTGCGCACCGCGTAAAACAGGCAAGGCCTCTTTAAGTGTCGGACGCGTCGGCATCACCTATGCCGTAAAAGAAGCTGAATTTCTTGAAGCCTATGTCCTCTTGCAAATCCCCGTTCTGACAGACCAAGGCGCGTCTGAGGTCAAACTCAAACAAGATGAATATAACGGACAAAAAAGGTTCCGCCTGACCTTCCTTTTACCGGTATCGGACACGCCGTCCGAAGAAATTTTCCTGCGCAACAAAAACCGGAACTATACCTTTGCGCTGACATCGGATGATTCCTGCGTCACGTCGATTCCGGACGCCGAGGTAATGGAAACGATCCTCTCCACCGTGCGCTGGCCGAACTAACTTTCCCCTTGCAGCGCCTTCAAAACATAAAGCCGTAGCGCGCTGGAAAGATTGCCGGACCGCTCGGCGTCAATCCGAGTCACCAACGCGTTCAGCGAAATCCCCTGAGCCTTGGCTAGGCGCAACAGCTCATCCCAAAAAGCAACCTCTAGCGAAACGCTGGTGCGGTGACCAGCCACCAGCACCGAGCGTTTACGGATCACAGCGTTAGGATCAGCCTCAATCAAGCGGATGCACCATGTCTTGCGGACGGATCAGCCGGTCATACTCCTCTTCGGTCAACAAGCCCAACTCAACCGCAACCTGCTTAAGCGTCTTTTTCTCGGCATAGGCTTTCTTGGCGATCTTGGCGGCATTGTCATAGCCGACATGAGGATTCAGCGCAGTCACCAACATCAGAGACTTGGAAACCAATTCCCCGATCCGATCTTCATTAGCCTGAATCCCGACCACGCAATTATCGGTAAAGCTGTTCGCCACATCGGCAAGCAATTTGATGGACTGAAGAATATTATAGCCGATCACCGGCTTAAACACGTTCAGCTCGAAATGCCCGTTAGCCCCGGCAACCGTGATCGTGACATGATTACCCATCACCTGCGCGGCCACCATGGTCATGGCTTCGGATTGCGTGGGATTAACCTTGCCGGGCATGATGGAAGAACCGGGCTCGTTTTCCGGAAGGATCAGCTCGCCGATCCCACAATTCGGCCCGGAAGCCAACAACCGAATATCGTTCGCAATCTTCATAAAGCTGACCGCAATCGTGTTCATCGCGCCCGACGCTTCGACCAAAGCGTCACGACTGGCCAGCGCCTCAAACTTGTTGGCGGCGGTCGTAAAGGGCTTGCCGGTAATTTGAGAAATCTGCGCGGCAAACTCTTCGGCAAAGCCCTTCTTGGCATTCAGGCCCGTACCAACAGCCGTCCCGCCCTGAGCCAACGGATAAAGCCGCTTCATGCAATCCTTAGCGCGTTCGATGGCCAAATCCAGTTGCGCGACATAGCCGGAAAATTCCTGTCCCAACGTCAAAGGCACAGCGTCTTGCAAATGGGTACGACCGATTTTGACAATCTTGTCGAAGGCTTTGGCTTTTTTGTCCATCTCGTCGCGAAAATGAGTCAACGCCGGGATCAGGTGATCCGAAATCTGTAGGACCGCCGCAATATGAATAGCTGTCGGGAAACTGTCATTCGTGCTTTGGCCGCGATTGACGTGATCGTTAGGGTGCACCGGCTTTTTGCTGCCGATCTCGCCACCAAGGATTTCAATCGCGCGGTTAGCGATTACCTCGTTGACGTTCATGTTGGTCTGCGAACCCGACCCGGTCTGCCAAACGACCAAAGGAAACTCGTCATCCCATTGCCCTTGATACACCTCGTCCGCAGCCTGAATAACGGCCTCGCCCAGTTTCGCGTCGAGCTGCCCCAGCTTCACATTGGCCAAAGCCGCCGCCTTCTTCACCGCGCCGTAAGCCCGCATCAGAGCCGTCGGCATCCGCTCGCCGCCAATCTTGAAATTTTGAAGGCTCCGGCCCGTCTGAGCCCCCCAATAACGGTCACAAGGCACCTCAATCGGCCCAAAAGTGTCATATTCCGTCCGCATCGACGTTTCTTTTTTCAACGGCAAGCTCATTGGGACTCCCCTTCATGTAGATTTTTTTGTAAATCCAGTTTATAAAGTTAACAGCCTTCTTTCGGCCATCATGTTCGCCTACTGTACTCAGATGTTCGACGATACCAAGAACAATATACGCTGCACCGCACAAATCTTTTGTACGGTCTTCTGCTTGACAAGTTTCAGCACAGATGCCTGTGCAACGGACGCGATTCCACTTCCGAAAAAAACGGTCGATGGCGTCGCCGTCGTGGAAGACACCGGCCTTTTAAGGATCGACGGGCAAAGGATCAAATTGTGGGGGATAGAGCTGTTATCTCCGGACCAGCAATGCTGGCAGGACGGCACAGCATGGCTATGCGGCGAGGAAACCCTTTTCGCGCTCAAGCATTTCGTAGCAGGCAGGCTGGTCCACTGCGCGATTGAAATCCCGGCGGACGAGGAAGGCCCAGCGCAAGCCCAGTGCTATCGCTGGAAGCACGGTCAACGCAAAGACATTGCCCAACACATGATCGAAGAAGGCTGGGCCTTGGAAAAAGGCGAAGCCTCAGGCGGCATCTATTTTGACGCGGAACAAGAAGCCCAAGGCGCGAAGCGCGGCGCATGGTCGGGCCGGTTTCAAACACCGCAGGATTGGCAAAACGGCATACCGCGCTTTGTCGGCGAAGGCGACGAAAGCGTAGCCCCACCCCTTCCGCCGGAAACGGAAGAAGAGGAAGACACCGACGCCCCCAACGAATAACGCGCCTCTTTGTTCTATGCCGACACAAATCAAAAGGTGAAGGCCAAGCGCAACCATTTACCGTCATTCCGGCGTAAGCCGAAATCCAAAGTGGATCTTGGGGTCTTAAACGCCAACCTAATCACGATCTGCTCTAAAATTGACCTCTATTTTTTTGTGTTGTCTTCTGTATCCTCATCCTTCGCCTCGTCACTCGAAAAGAAGATGCTGCGCAAAATGCCGGGGGTTAAAAGCGAAACCGGATTAACGCTGATATCAGGATCGGACAACGCGCCGCGCACCTTAAAAGACGCCGCGATCACCCCACCGCCGCTTCCACCGGTAATCACATCCCCCAGCAAGGGGATAGAACCAATAATACTGTTAACAAAACTAAACGGAACCAAGGTTCCCGATAAATTGGCATGCCCCGTTTCGACATTCAACCGGCCATCCATATTGATGCCGACGACGGACCCGGCGGCGCGCAGCTTGCTCAGTTCAACCTCAGCCCCTTGCCATTTGTAGTGCGCCAAAAGCCGATCGAACGCCGCATCCCCAGTAATCAAATCCATAAAGCCGAAAGGCGACACCGCACTGAGCAACCGCGCCAAGACCGGCAAATCGCGCACGACAAACGAACCGATTTTAATCTTACCTTCAATCAGGCGCGGCGTTTCCTTTTTGCTCTCGCCATTCACCTCAAGGGTTCCGCCTTTAATGCCCGAGCCAAAACCCAACCCTTGAAGCGCCGTACCGAAATTGTCGGCATTCATGTTAAAGGCCAAACGCTCACCGTCAGGAACCAGTTTGATGGTGACCGGCGTAACGCCCTGCGCCACGCCCCACACATCAATATATTTCCAGCCCAACGCATCCCGCGTAGCCGTACCTTTAACGCTGGACATAAACCCGTCATCGCTCGTGAACAGCTTGACGAGATGAAGATTATAGGAACGTGGCCGCGAAGCTTCCTTAAGCTGCGCATCCTCCCCCGTGGAAACAGGGGCGCTTTCCTTTTCCTCTGGCGCTTCGTCCAGCCCATTCAAATCAAAAGCCTCCCCTTCCACGGAAAGGGTCAAAGGCCTTTTGGGATCGAGCGGCTTCTCATAATCGACGGTCGCATTACTGCGCCCTAAAACAAAGGGTTTAAAATGAAGCGAAAGCAACTTGCCGCTATCCCCATCAAGCTCGGCATTGCCCTTAACCTTGATGGAAGGCCCACTCAGCTCCAACGGTTTAAAGACCATATTCTTGCCCGAAGGGATCGTGAGCGTAAAAGAAAGCGCAGCGTTTTCCCCAGCAGGCTTGTGCCACCCAATATCCTTCAACCAAACTTCAGCCTTAGCCAAATTGACCTGCGCCCCAACTTTAGAAAGTCCTTTACGCACATTTGTATAGGTAATCACGACAGGCGTATCCCCGACCACCTTCGCCAAACTGTCGATGCCGTAAAAGTCGCCCCATTGGCTGCCCTTAAGCGTCGCGGTAATCGTCGCATCATGCAAAGGCTTGCCGCTTTTGCCGGGACTAAAAACGCTGGTCCAATCAATCCGCGACGGCACCTTGTTCAGGTCGGCAACGCCCTTAAGCTTGAACCCGTCCTGAGTCAAATCAAGCCCCAAATTCCCCTCGGTAATGGCAATACCGGACACCAGCTTGGACGCGGCGAAACCGCGAATATCGGCCTTAGCCTTCACCTCCACATCGTCAAGCTTGAGTGAATCCAAAAGCGGCATATGCAAAGTCAGCACGCCATCCACGCGCCCGTCACTGTCTTCCGCAGAAAGGCCAATAGCCTTAGCATACCCAAGCGGCTTAGAATCCAAAACGCGCAACACATCCGGAACCGGCCCTTCCAACTTGACCGGAATCGTAATTTCCTGAATATCCTGCTGGAAGTTGCTAATCACCAACGTGAACGGCTTGACCTTAATCTGCCCGGTATGGCCGGACAGGATTTTAACGTCCATATGATCGAGATCGAATGTTGCTTCCGCCTCGGCATTTTCCACCGGCGGCATGCCTTTAAGGTAATTGACCTGCCCGCCCTTGGCTCTGACCTTGCCGAAACCGGACTCCAAAACGGCATTCTCTAAATCGTCCAGCCGAGCCTTGCCGTTAAGCGTAACCTCGCCATGGGTAAAGGTTCCCTTAGTCAGGCCGGTCACGATCCAGTTCCGCGCATCGGGCAGAATATTCTTGGGCCACACCGAGCCGTACGCATCCATAGGCAAATCATCGAGCGTAATTTTCAGCGTAAAAAGATTATTGCCGAGCTTACGGCTCAGCCACAGCAAATCCTTAGGCGGTGGGATTTTAGCCTCCGCCGTCACATTCAGCCGAGGCCCGCCGAAATTGATCTCAGCCTTAGACAGGCGCAACATATCGTCGCCCCGATCATACCGCGCGCGCAAAGTCAGGCTCTCGACGCTACGATCCTTATCCCACATCTCAGGAGCGAACAGGCTTCCTTTGCCACCATCGAGTTCGACAAGAATAGCAGCAATATTCAAATCACGATCGGTGCTGACCTTAACCTGACCGGAAACAGGAAAATCAGCAATTTTGAGGGCAGCCAGATGCGGAGTCTGCGCCGCAAAAACAGAAGGTTTGACCTCCTGAATAGCGAGCGAAATGTTATGCAGCTTGCTCTCCTGATCAAAAGCATAGGAAACCTGCATGTAAGATTTCCGGTCCTTTTCCAAAAGCTCGACGCTGGCGCCGCCCGTAGCCTTGAGCTTGTCATGGTCCAGCCGGATCTCCGGCACGGTCACGGACCAATCGTCGCCGAAAAGCTCATCCTTCACGGAAAATACAACATCCTTAATCTCGATCAGATGCTTTAATTTGGGATCGGCGATTTCATCGGCAATAAATTGCAGAAAGCCGAAATCCATCGCCTGCTTAACCGGGTTAGCAGGCTTAACCGGCTTGTCCTTCATGGAGCCAAAAGTCACAAGCCCGTTTTGATCGCGAACAAGATAAACCCTAGCCTTCTGCCCGGTCATTTCCTGAGCCAGCAGGCTCCCACCTAAAAAATGCCACGGCTTAATTTTCAGATGCGCCTTTTCAAAACTGACAAAAGGCTGCCCGTCCTCACCGCTGAGCAAAATCGTATCGCAGGACAAAGAAAGAACCTGTTTAGCATTGTCCCAAGACAAGTGAGAGGCCCCGACCTTCGCGACGGAATGAGGGATCAGAAAGGACAACCCCTTTTCGATATAAGGGGTCAGAGACGTCGAATCCACGGGCACATAAACAAGGCGCCACGCCACGATCATGACCAGCAAAGCCACGATACCGAAGAGCGTCGCCAAGAATTTAAGTATATGGTGAAAAACCCGAGACATGGCGCGCAGAATAACTTTACGGCCCGCCTCTGTCATGCAAAATCAGCCTTAGGAAGGGCTCAACATCGGGACTAGAAACCTATATGTTTCCGTGCTTTACTGTACCGACTTCAAAAAAAGGTGAAAGAAATCTGTGTTCAAGCCGAGTCTAATTCAAGCGCCCACCCCCACCGCCATAGCGCAAGCCGCCGCCATCCTCCAAAAAGGAGGCCTTGTCGCCTTTCCGACGGAAACGGTTTACGGGTTAGGCGCGGATGCGACGAACGACAAAGCGGTCGCCGCCATTTACGAGGCTAAAGGCCGCCCACAGTTTAACCCCTTGATTATCCATGTCGCCGAAGCCACGGACCTCGACGACATCGTCATCCCCAATGAAAAAGCCCAGCTTTTAACCTCCATTTTCTGGCCCGGTCCCTTAACGCTGGTCCTGCCCCGCGCAGCGAACTGCCCGATTTCGCTGCTGGCCAGCGCAGGCCTAAACACGCTGGCTGTACGTTGCCCTAAACACCCGGTCGCTGAAAAGCTGATCCGTCTGTCCGGCAGGCCGATCGCCGCGCCCAGCGCTAATGAATCCGGATCGCTCAGCCCGACCGAAGCCAAGCATGTGGCCGAGTCTCTGGGCGACAAAGTGGAAATGATCTTGGACGGAGGCCATTCCATGATCGGCGTAGAATCGACGGTGCTGGATCTGTCCGGCAAGATCCCAACCATCTTGAGGCATGGCGGCGTAACGCAAGAAGACCTGACTGCACTTTTAGGCACGGTCCATTGCGCGCTCGACGATGACGAGGCCCCCAAAAGCCCCGGCATGTTGACAAGCCATTATGCCCCGCATCTGCCGGTACGCCTCGAAGCCACGCAAGCCGCCCCAACCGAAGCCTTTTTAACCTTCGGCCCGGACGACACTGCGACGGGAGGTGCCATCCGCCTTAACCTCAGCCCCAAAGGCGACCTGCTTGAAGCCGCCGCCAACCTGTTTTCGATGATGCGTGAATTGGATCATCCCGACTTGTCCGGCATAGCGGTGATGCCGATCCCGCATACGGGTCTGGGCGCGGCCATCAACGACCGCCTAACCCGCGCCGCCGCGCCACGTTCCAGCGATCCAACGGCAAGTTAGAGCAGATCGTGATTAGGTTGGCGTCTTTAGACGACGACCTAAACGCGTGAATCTGCTCGGCAGCAAAGAGTTAAAAATAAAAATAAGATATAGTTCAAGAGTTGGCACTTGAGACACAAGCTTTACGGTTGTCCCGAACGTCATCCCGGCGTAAGGTATCCAGCAATGGGTTATAGTCATTAAAAGAATAATAACGATAAAACCTTGCGCCACCTTCCCAAACCTCAGCCACACATCCCAAGCCTACCCCCTGCCGAGTATTTCCCAAACCTGAGCCCTACTTCCCAAGCCCAACCACCCGCCCCTTGCGGGCGGGTCGAAAACGCTTGTCGTTTTCGGGTTGGGGTTACCTTTTCATCCCCCCTCCAAAAAACTTCATCTCAAGGAACTTCGCCCAAACGCTCTTTCAAAATGTCATTCTTATTTCATTTGACGATAGTTAGGCGCTGTCGGCGAGCGTTGAAAGCACGGACTTACGCTTTTCGCTAGTGTCGGCGCTCAGCTTGCTGACGAAGTCGCGCGCATCCATCGCCGTATCCAAACCGAACGTATCCATATCCATCTGCGCCAACACCATGGTAGCAAAGGGGCTGGAGGTCGTCGCCTTGTTAAGCGTCATCCCGTTGGACAAGGACACCGTATCGGAGGCCGCAACGGTCGAAGAAGAATCCGTCCCCAGCAACGTAGCAACCGTCATACGCATAGCTTCCTGATCCTCGACCGAGCGAGCCTGATCGACCGCCATAGAAACAGTGCCGGTTTGCTCAGCCGAAGCCAAACGGATCTCGCTTTCGGCCATGGCCGGAGCCTTATCGAATTTCTGAGCGAAGGTCTGATAAACCTCGGAAACCGACTTTGCGCGTCCGGTGCTTGTATCATAAAACACGCTTTTGTTGGCATTGGCCGCCAACGGCAGCACATCGGCAGCCTTGGCGGAAGGATTGCTCTTCATGGTATTCAAAAAGTTCGACGCACCGCCGGAACCGAGGAAATGCGCCAAATACATCTCGGTCGCGCCAATGTCCCCGCCGACTTTCTTTTCCAGCGCCGCCTTGTTGTCCTTGGCCAGTTCAGCCGCCATCAAAGCGGAAATCTCCGGATCTTTGCGCAGCTCCAAGATAGCCTGACGATCCGCAGCATTGGTCACCGAGGCCACGCCATTGCTCTTGATCGTAATCTTATCGGCCAGATCGCCAAGCCCGTAGGTTTCGCCGTTTTCCTTGACGGTCTTAAGCCAGGTCTGTTCGATGAATTGATAGAGCCCAGTTGCAGAACTTCCCGACGCTTTCACCTCAGGGTTGAAATTACTCTCTTGAGCCGCCTTGTTCATCAGATAGGAAAAATCGACCCCGGTCCGGTCACTTGCGTCCTTAATGGCCGCATAAACACGGCTACGCCCCGCGCCCGAAGCCGTCGTGTTCTGCTGTAACTGATTGATATAGCTAAGATTGCTAACCAAGACCGGAACCTTTCTTCCCAAGACAGTAAAACCTACGCCCTAACAGATGCAGGTTCCGTGCCAAAACGTGCCCATAAAAAAAGGCTCATATTATTTTCATCTTCACCCAAAGGGCTGAGCACCTGCTAAACTAACGGCATGTCAAAAAATGGACAAATTAAAGAACTTCTTTCCAGTCTCCGACGCTTAGCGGCAGATAAACAAAAAAATCGCGCTTTGCCGGAAACCACGCTAGAACAAATGATTATCGAGCTTCAACGGCATTATGCTTGGAATCCACAGCCAACTTGCCTTGAAGAAGTCGACTACCTTCAAATATCCTGTAGAAAATCGTTGGCCCTATTCAAACTCGCGGCATTAAGCGTCAAGGATGTGCAACGAACCCTCAAGGGTTCCACCTTATCGCCATCGACTGAACTGACGGAGAATATAAAAAAAGCACCAGATATTTCGGAATCATTACAGGTGGCGACAACAACAATGTGCCACCTTTATATTCAATCGAATAAAACCGAGCCCAATGCAGAATTAGCCGATCGAATTACCCAAACAAATGACATAGCGAATGACCTAACACAAACGACCAAAGACCTTCTCTATGTCGCAGCCCGCCAAGCCCCGCACCTCCTAAGCGGCAAAGCTTCCCAATGGGCAAATGCCATAGACTCCTGTCATACATATTATAATAATATGTTGGTAAAATTACTGCCGAACAGCTTCAAGCCTGCCCTCCATGCCCGACCTACACCATGAAATCCTGCACGGAAGAAACAACAACGCCCTGATCTGCGGCGTTGACGAAGTCGGGCGCGGCCCGTTGGCAGGCCCAGTCGTGGCGGCGGCAGCCATGATCCCGCTCGAAGGCCTGCCCGACGGCTTGGCGAGCCAAATCACGGATAGCAAGAAACTAACGGAAAAACGCCGCGAGGCCCTTTTCCCCGCACTCACCGAATTTTGCCCCCACGCCGTGGCCATGGCCTCGGTCGAAGAAATCGACCAAATCAACATCCTGCACGCCTCGCTTCTGGCCATGACCCGCGCGGTGCGCCTGCTTACCCCTCTTCCGGACCATGCGCTGATCGACGGGAACAAACTGCCCAAAGACCTGCCCTGCGCCGCCACGAGCATCGTCAAAGGCGACAGCCTGAGCCTCTCCATCGCCGCCGCCTCGATCATCGCCAAAGTCACGCGCGACCGGCTGATGAAAAAGCTGGCGCTCGAGCACCCGCATTACGGCTGGGAAAAGAATGCCGGATACGGCACCGCCCGGCACCTTGAGGCCCTACGCCTGCACGGGGTGACGGTCTGGCACCGCAGCTCCTTTGCGCCGGTTGCCGCCGCCAAAAAGATAAGCAAATGATTCACTTAGCTCTTTTTTGAAGTTTTAACGAGCTTTTAACGGAAAGCATGCCTTAATGCCGGGCATTATGGTCCAGCACATGAAAAAAATGTCCCCAGCGAAAACGCCCAAGAAATCCGCCCCGAAAGCCAAAGTCACGGCCCTGCCGCTCAATAAAATCTTGCTGGGCGACAGCATCGAAAATATGCGCGCGCTGCCTTCCGGCTGCGTGGATGCGATTTTTGCCGACCCGCCCTATTATTTACAGCTCGGCGGCGATCTTTTGCGCCCGGACCATTCGCTGGTCGATGCGGTGGACGACGATTGGGATAAATTCTCGGACTTTGCCGATTATGACCAATTCACCCATGACTGGCTCAAAGAAGCCAAGCGCCTGCTCAAACCGGACGGCAGCCTGTGGGTGATCGGCAGCTATCACAATATCTTTCGCGTCGGCGCTATCTTGCAAAATCTGGGCTTCTGGATTTTGAACGATATTATCTGGTGCAAATCCAATCCCATGCCGAACTTCCGCGGCAAGCGTTTTACGAACGCGCATGAAACCATGATCTGGGCGGCCAAGTCGCAAAATGCGCGGCCTTGCTTCAATTACGAAGCCATGAAAAACATGAACGACGAAAAGCAAATGCGGAGCGATTGGTACCTGCCCATTTGCAGCGGCAAGGAACGCCGCAAAGACGATAAGGGCGAAAAGCTCCACCCCACGCAAAAACCGGAATCCTTGCTCTATCGCGTCATCAATTCCTCGACAAGGCCGGGCGACATTATTCTGGACCCGTTTTTCGGCAGCGGCACAACCGGCGCTGTCGCCAAAAAGCTGGGCCGTCATTTCATCGGACTGGAACGCGACAAACGCTACGCCAAGTTCGCCCAGCAACGGATCAACGAAATCGACGCCGCACCGGAAGCTGAGTTTCTGCTTACCCCGACCAAAAGAGACGAACCGCGCGTTCCCTTTGGCACGGTTTTGGAGCGCGGCCTTCTGCAACCCGGCGACTTCTTGTTCGACGAACGGCAACGCCACCGCGCCCGCGTCAAATCGGACGCAACCTTGATCGCGTCAAGCCGCACGGGTGAAGAAATCAGAGGCTCGATCCACAAAGTCGGCGCAGGCGTGCAAGGCCTCCCCGCCTGCAACGGATGGACGTTCTGGTGTTATGAAGTGGAAGGCAAGCTTCTGCCGATCGACATGCTGCGCCAACGCATCCGCGCCGAAAACACCCCCGGCACGCATTAATTCTATCCCCATCGCACCTGAAGCGTTGGCGTTTTAGAACGATCCCATCAGCAATCCCACCACCCTCCCCCTGCGGGAGGGTCGAAAACGCTTGTCGTTTTCGGGGAGGGGTCGCACAGACATCCGTCATACGCCCCAACTCTTGAAGTGGAAGAAGTATAGCACAAAAACAGCCCCTTTTGCGGGGCGTTTTACTTTCGCCCTACTCCGCGTCAAGAGCCGCAAAAACAGCCTTCGCGCCAGACGTCCCCCTAAGCAAAGCTCGCGCCCTTAATTCAGGAGGAACAGGCGTCTGACTGATATAAGGCGTCCCATCAGGAACAACCTGAGAGGGGATCCACTTTTCAAACTTGGAAGCCAGCCCAACAACCATCTGTGCAACATCACGCTTGTCCTGATCCGACATCCCTAAAATCGAAGGGTCAGCCCTAAAATCATACACAGGACGTTTGTGAGACTTATCCGTAACCTTCAGCTTAGATATTTGGCAGCCCCACCCGCCCGGATAATCCGGAGAAGAAGGCTGCTTTGTACAAGCTAAGTTAACCTGATAGGTTTTCCCCATAACGGTAAAGTCAGCAAGCGTAAGGTCATGGCCAAGCTTCATCATCTGAAACGTCTGATCGGCTTTCCCGTTCTTCCCGTAATTCGTCACAACAAGCTGCGACCCTTTAGGTTGAAGAACACTGACAGAATACATCGTACAAGAACCCTCATGCCCAATAAATTGAGGACATTTGGTAAGAGCAGCCTGCGTGGGATGAGCGCACAAAAAACTAGCCGCCCCCACAAACGCCGCACCAACAACGCCATATAAGCTTTTACGAAAAGACATCCCGCCCCGAACAAAAGGAATTAATCCTTAGAACATGCTTATAATCTATAACGATAAAAAAATATCGTCATACCGGCTCAAGCCGGTAGGTGGATTCACAATTGAAGTGCAACAGATGAAGTTGGTTAAAAAATACCTCTGCAGGGGTCATAAAGCCAAGACATTTTCTAGGCGTGTTGTTCAGTCGCCGAGCGAGGCGTTGCACATCGTCATC
>JBFWLD010000007.1:0-18504 GCA_050252315.1 Bdellovibrionales bacterium | reverse complement strand
AAAGCGCCCTGTTGGCCGCGCAAACCGAGGCGATCTCCAGCCAGTTGCAGGCATTAGCCGTTAAACTCGGCGAACATTCCGCGCTGATCGACCGGCTGGGACGCGCCTTGGCTGCAGACCTGCCCAAGCTGACCCGCGATGGAGGGTTTATCGCACGAGGCTACGCGCCACAGCTCGACGAGTTGATTATGCTACGGGACGACGGGCGACGCTTGATTGCGTCGCTGCAACAAAAATACGCGCAAAAGAGCGGCGCGTCAGCGCTTAAGATCAAACATAACAACGTCATCGGCTATTTTATTGAGGTTTCGCCGACGCATGCGGATAAGCTGTTGGCACAAAAGGAGCTTTTTATCCATCGCCAAAGCCTTGCCAGTGCCGTTCGCTTTACAACCATCGAGCTTTCGGAAATGGAACAAAAAATTTCCGAGGCCGCCGGTAAAGCACTGGCCATTGAGCTGCAACTCTTTGAAGACCTTACCAAAGAAGTCCTGCTCCGGCTGGAGGATTTGCGCCATACCGCGCATGCGCTAGCTGAAACGGATGTCCTTGCGGCGCTGGCGGAGTTGGCCGTGACGCAAAATTATGTACGACCGACCATCGACACCTCGCTCACCTTTAAAATAGAGCAAGGTCGCCACCCCGTCGTTGAACAGGCCTTAAAGGCAAGCGCCGCTGCTACACCTTTTGTCGGCAATGACTGCGATTTAGGCCCCGCCCAACGCTTGTGGCTTCTAACAGGTCCCAATATGGCAGGTAAATCGACCTTTTTACGCCAAAACGCCTTGATCGCCCTCTTGGCTCAGATGGGGAGCTTCGTACCCGCCGCCAGTGCCCATATCGGCATTGTGGATAGACTGTTCAGCCGGGTCGGCGCCGCCGACGATCTGGCGCGCGGCCAATCCACCTTTATGGTGGAGATGGTTGAAACTGCCGCCATCCTAAATCAGGCAGGAGAACATGCCCTTGTCATCCTTGACGAAATTGGACGCGGCACCGCGACCTATGACGGGCTGTCCATTGCGTGGGCCACGATTGAACATTTACACGAAGTCAACCGATGCCGCACCCTGTTTGCAACCCATTATCACGAACTAACCGCGCTGGCGGACAAGCTTCCCCACCTTTCCTGCGCCACCATGAAAATCCGCGAGTGGGAAAAAGAAGTTATCTTTATGCATCAAGTCGTTGCCGGAACAGCGGACCGCTCTTATGGCATCCATGTGGCACGCATGGCCGGACTGCCGCCTGCCGTCATTGCCCGCGCCGATGAGGTTCTTCATACCCTTGAAGGCAACACTGTTCCGCAACCACAAAAATCACTTATGGATAACTTACCTTTATTCAACACAGTTTGCCGCAAGACAGAAACGAAGCCGGAACCATCCAAGGTTGAGCAAGCCCTTAAAACCATTCATCCGGATGAGATGACTCCTCGCGCCGCGCTGGATGAGCTTTATCGCCTCAAAACGCTCCTGAAATAAAAACAAGCCGGGCGAGCAACGATAACCTACCTTTTTTTGTTGGCAGAGGAACAGGTTAACACTTCCCTTTTAGGGCCGGTTGCTGTTACACTCGGCGCGCTATCATCGGATCGTGCGAATCGGACGAGTCATCCGGGTTCAGTTTATGTGCGCTATCAATAGGATAAGTGCCTTTACCCCCATGACGAAAACGAGGCGCATGGCCCGAATCTGGATTCTTATTTCTTAGGCTTTGAGGCTTTCATGGTCGATCCGACGAACTCATCCGCTACTCCCGTTCGCTCTTTGGCTCCTGCTCCTGATACAATGCCCAGCTCTTCTCAACAAGAAGCGCCACAAACGGCTGACTCTGCAACGTCGGCCAAAACGGCACCGCGTCAGGCTAAGGCTGCCAAGACTCGCAAGCCGCCTAAGAATTTCTCCACCACGCCTTTCTGGATGGGCATGCTCCTGTCGATCCTATGGGTCGGCGTCGTCGCTTTTGTTATGTCTCAATCCGGTACGGGGCAAACCTTTGCCGGTGTGCCTTTGGCTAATTGGGCGATCGGCATTTCTGCCATTATCTCACCCGTTGCGATGATCTGGATGGTTGCCGCCTATCTCCAACGCGCGGCTGACGTTCAATCCGTTACGGAGCCTTTGCGTCGTCAACTGGCGATGATTACCGGGGAGTCCGGCATTGCCGAAGTCCGCATCCGTCGTTTCAACCACGCCATCAAAGAACAGTTGGAGCTTTTACGCAGCACAAAAACCATCGGCGACGACGAACTGATGGCCATTATGGACCGAATTAACGAGCACAAGTCCGAAATGGAAAATTTCGAACAGCAAAGCCTGTATCAAGTCAATGAAGTTCAAGATGTTATCCGCCGCAGCATGCAGCACATCGAACAATTGATGGAAGACAAATTTGCCATGCTGCGCATCCTTGACAACAAGTTGGTGCAAAGCGGCGACGATGTAGCGCGTCAAACGGAAAGCATCCGGGAGAATATCTCTACGCTCTTACAAGAAGTCGAAACTACCGCCGTGCAAGTGGCAACCGCCGTCGAACAAGCCATGCACAACAGCAAAAAGCTTTCCGATACGGCCCGGTCGCAGGAAACAAGCCTGATTAGCGCGGCGGAGACGGCTTCGACCACGCTGAGCGAACTGTCCGGCAAAATCGACAGCAATATAGCCCATTTCCTCAGCCGCTCTGGCATGGCACGCGAAGAGGCCGAAAAATTGGCGTCGGCGCTTGACTCTCAGACCCGTTCTCTTGACGAGTTCAGCAACCTCCTGCCCGCACGCATCAGCGAGGCGGAATCCGTCCTGCGCGGCGTAGCTGATCGTCTTTATGCCAGCGAACAACTGGCCCGTGAACAGGCCACCCATCTGACCGAGCGTCTGGAAAGTCAGGTTGAAAACATGCAAGCGCTTCTGGATCGGTTCGCTTCGCGTGTTAAGGAAATTGACGGCGGGCTCGAACAGCGCCGTAGCGATCTTGACGGATTGGTCGTGCGCATCTCCGGGGCCTCCGATGACTTGGCCCAAAAACTCGACGGCACGATCGTTACCCTGGGCACACGCGCCGATGGCGTTTTGGAAAAATTTGCCTCTGCCAACGAAGAGGCGCGTAAAGGCACCGACGCGATTGCCACCCAATTGTCCGAAACCGCTGCCCGCTATGAAGCCGCAACACGTCATCTGGGCACCGTGTCCGAGGCAAACAGCACTCAGCTACGCGCCGCTACCCATGAAATCAACGAACAGCTCACCAAATTTAACGCCCTTCAACAGGCCACCCAACAAGCCGGACAGGAAGTCCAAACCCGAGCCGCTACGGCTTTACAAAATCTGCAACAGGTTTTGGAACGCTTGCTCGCCACCCGCGACGCAACTCAAACCGTTGGCGATACGCTCACGGAAAAATTACGCAGCGCAGTTGATCAAAACGAACGCGTGATCACCCGCATCAACGAAGCCGCCCGTATGACGGTTCATGCTCTGGGCATTGCGACGGAATCTTTGGGACGGCAGGAAAACGACATCACGGCTCAGGCTCAGACAGCGTCAACAACCCTAAACGATACGATTTCCCTTCTGCAGACTCAGGCCCACTCTGCCGAGGAATCCATGCGCAGCCAGAACGATGCCCTGACCATCATGCTGCAAGATATTCGCGAACGGCTGGATTCCACTGACAAACGCTTGCAGGATTTTGCCGACTATGCCACGGCCCCTGTTCAACAGGTTGTTGATCAAATCAACCAAAGCACCGACGATGGGCGTGAAACGCTCAACCGCTACAGCAACGATATGCAAAGCCAACTGGACCGTTTGCAGGGCTTTAACAGCAGCATCAGCTCCATGGGACAGGAAGTGGGTCGCATGACCTCCGAAACGCTGACCGCCATCGAGGACATGAATAAACGATTCCAAGCCATCCGCGAAGCCCAAGATGAAACCAGCCGTAAGGCCATCGAACAGTTTAACGCTGTGGCGGACCGCCTGCACGGTGAAGTTGGAACTCTCGGCGACAAGGCTTCCGAAGCCGCAAGCACATTGCAGCAAGCCGCCGTTCAAGTCGGGCAGCAAACCTATCAACTGCAAAGCGAAGCCAAGGACTCCGAGGCAAAAATCAATATCGTCACGACCGCGCTTCAAAACGAAGCCGCTGCAATACGCAGCACCCTTGAACAACAGGCGCAAGAGATCAACAACGAACTCACGCGCGCCGGAAGCCGGTTCAAGGAAATGGGCGAGGAACTTAAAGAACGTACCGACAATGCCTATGCCATGCTCGATCGCGTCGCCGCTCATTACAACGAGATGACCCACGCCGCGGCCCAAGACATTGAGAACCGCGCCAGCAAACTGGATATGACAGCCAGCGAAGCCACCGGCAAAGTCCAGTCGCTCAGCGCCGCCATGGAATCGCAACTGTCGATGATCAACGAAGGCACCGGCAAAATCGACAACAGCGCCGGCAAACTTACGGCGACCAGCGCCCAAACCATCGACCAGTTGGAACGCTTGCACGCCCGCTTCTCGATCACGCAGGCGGATGCCGTCGAAGGATCGGACCATATCGTCGCGCGTATGGAAGAAGCGCTTGAAAAGTTCAAGACCCATCATGATAGCCTAAATGAAGCGGCGGAAAGCTCCGTCTCCAGCATTCAAAAGGCCGGCACAGCCTTTGGCGAACAAGCCAGCCGCATGCTCGATACATCCCATCAGGTCGAAGACAGCATCCGCAGCCTGAATACCGCGACCACGACCTTTGCGGATCAGTCCTCGCAAATCCGTACGGCCATGGAACAGCATAACAGCCGTTTGATCGGCAGCCTGAAAGAATCTTTGGAACAAATCGACACCACGAGCGAAAGCCTTCAAAAGACCGCCGCCGCCGCCATCCTCGGCGCGGATCAGGCTACTGCCCGCTACAACTCCATGGCGGAAACAGCGTCTTCCCGTCTGGAAAACACCTCGCAAGATTTGTTCAAAATCGCGGATAAGGCTGAAAGCACCCTGGGTGACCTCAGCGCCGGAATCACCAAACAAGTGGCCGCGCTTAATCTGGTCGGCGAACAAATTGCCGAACAACATCGTACGCTTTCCGCCTCCAACGAAACCCAGCGCACCCAATTGCTCGACCTGTTCGACAAACTGGGCACGGCGCATACCGACGCTTCGCAAGTCGCCGAACGGACCATCGAACGTTTGGGCGATGTTCTGGATCGCGTTCAAACGCATCTGGGATTGCTCAGCGACAATTCGACCTCGGCTCTCGACAATATCGCGGCAGCCAGCAACGGCTTTTCAGAAAAGGCCGATATGCTTCTCAGCCACGCCAAACAGGCCGAGGAACAGGCCCGCTCCGCCATCACGGTTACTGGGTCGCTTCAAGATCAAGCCAAGCAGCTACGCGACGCCTTACAAGAAGAAACGCGTCGTACCGGCGACATGCTGACCGATCTGCTCGGTCGCCTGACCTCCGGCAGCGGCGACATGAAAGATGTCAGCAGCACGGCGAGCATGGCTCTGACCGATTTGCAAATGGGCGTAGCCAAACAGGTCGGCTCGCTTAATGAAGCCATGGACAAAATCGCGGCGCGTCAGGATACGCTCACCAACGCGCTTGAATCTCAACGCGAAACGCTCAGTGGCCTAATCTCACGCCTGACCATGGCGCAAGATGAAACCGCAAGCGCCGCCGAACGCGCGGCGAACCGTTTGTCCGAAGGAACGGTCCAGATTTCACACCAAATCGAAACGCTGGATTCCAAGGCTGCCGCTACGTTGACCTCGATCCACGCAGCCAGCGATTCCTTTGCCAAGGAAACCGCCGCGCTTATCGCCAACACGGATGAGGCTGAGGCGCACACCAAAAAACTTCTGGAAAGCGCCACCACCATGCAGCGTGACGCCAGCGAAGTGTGTGACAAACTACGCAGCGAAACGCAGGCAACAGGTCAGACCATCAGTGCGGTTGTCTCTCAACTGGAAGGCAATGTTGACTCCTTACGCGAAACCAGCCTGTCCACGGAAACGGCGCTGACCAACCTAAGCAGCACCATCAGCCAGCAGACAACAGCCATCAACGGCAATCTGAACAGTATTTCGGAAAAACAGACCTCGCTGGGGTCAGCCCTTGACGTTCAACGCGAAATGTTGGGCAGCATGGTCACACGCCTGACGCTGGCTCAGGATGAAACCGCGGCGGCTGCCGAACGTAGCGCCGCCCGTATCTCCGATAGCACCGGTCAGATCACGCGCCAGATGGAAACTCTGGACACACAAACACAAAGCGCTTTGGCTGCGGTTCGCGCCGTCAGCTCCGGCCTTTCCGACGAAGCGGTCACGATCGGCGAGCATACGCAAAAGGCCGAAGCTCAGGTCCGCGACATGCTTCAATCCACTTCCGGCATGCATGAACAAGCTAAGAACCTGCGCGAATCCATCAACGGTGAGTCCGACAAGATGCTGGATCAAATCCGCACGGTCATGACCCAATTGGATGCAACGGTTTCGCAGATGAAATCGCAAAGCGGCAATATCATGAATATGATGGATAAATCCGCGCTTGATTTCTCCTCTATCTCGAACAACGCCTCTGAAACGCTGCAAAAACAAGCGGAAAATCTCGGCGCAATCGCGGGGCAGTCGGAATCCAATATCTCCGGCGTCAATGAAAAAATCCGTGAAGGGATCAAGCTTATCTCCGATGCCTCCGATATGTCGGAAACGCATGGCCGCCGCCTGATGGAAACGGCAGAAAAGGCGACGACCCAACTTGTCTCGCTGATCTCGACCATGACCGAGAGCGATCGGGAAAGCCGTGTCATCGTTGAAAAGGCCACCACGCGACTGACCGAAACACGCACAACCCTTGAAAAGGAACTGCAAACCATTGCTGATCTTTCCGCTCGTGCGGTTGAACAGGTCATGGGCGCAGGCTCGGCTCTGGCGATCCAAAGCGACGCGTTGCGGGCCAATTTGGCTTCCTCTGAATCAGCTCTGGTTCAGGCTGCCGACACGGTTCGCGAGGAAACCGTGCAGCTTCCTAATCTGTTGGGACGCAGCACCAAGGAAATTGAAAACGCCTCCAAGATGTTCAAAACACAAACGGGCGAGATTTCCGATTCCATGCTTAAGACGACGGATCGTTGCATCGCGACCACTGGGGCTATTCGCGACACATTGATGGACGAAGCACGGCACCTGTCCAGCGTCGCCGAAACCGCGAATAATACGCTGACCCAATTCAACGATGCGCTGAAAGCTCAGTTGGAAGCCATCAAGACAGGCACAACAACCTTAAGCGCCGAACAAAAAGAACTGGTTGAAAAAGCCTCGCAGACCATCACACAATTGTCTGCGGCAAGCGATCGCCTCGGCCAACTGCGCGGCGATACACAGCAAACTTCCAGCAAACTCGCGCATGAGTTCGAGGTTATCGAGGCACGCGCCACGGCAACCACGCAACGTCTGTCCGCTGCTGGGGACAATCTGTCCAAACAGGTTGCCGCCCTCGTCGCTATGACGGAAAAAGCAGACAGCCAGATGCAGGGCGCGAGCCAGAGCTTCCGCGATCAGGTCGAACGCGTCCGCAGCGGCGTCCAAACACAGATCGACGACATTAACCGCGGTCTGATGCAAATCACGGCTCAATTGGACCGCACGGGCGCAAGCCTGCGTACAGCCATGGCCGGAACAGTTGTTGATGTCGAAAAAATCGCGACACGCTTTGACCAGACCAGCAAAGAAACGGCGAACCAATTGACCGACCGCACCGCGCGCATGCGCGTAGCCACCGAAGAAGTGGCCAAGCTTTTGGGCGGATTTGGCGATCAAATCGACGCGTTGCTCAACCGCTTGGGTTCGGCTGGAGAAGGGATCAAGCGCCACGAAAGCGATCTTGTTGGCCATATGCAACAGGCCTTCTCGCACCTTGGTGCGGTTGCCGAGCGGTTGAACTCGACGCGCGTTCTGACCGAAAATGTCAGCGAAGCTGCGGTTACGAAACTCAGCGAAGTCGCGCAACAGGTCGATAAGCAAATGCGTCACATGGCGGAAGGCGGCCAAACGGTCACGGGCATCATTCAAAATGTCTCGCAAACCTATGCCGATCAGGTCAGCCGTGTGAACGGCAGCGTCGTTGAATCGCAAGAACAGATTGTCGCCATGAACAAGTCTATCGAAGAAATGCAGCAACGGACGGATCGCATGCGCGTAACGCTCAAGCTGCAAGGGGATGACTTGATGGGCTCGCTGGAGGAAATCTTGCGGCAGCTCTCCGGTGCTGGCGACGCCATGAGCACGGCTGTTGACGGGTCCTTACAACGTAAGGCTATCGACAGCCTCAAAAAGATCAGCTAAGCGCGAAGTCCCGACCATGTCGAACTCAAAGCCCAAGCGCATTGCCCTGTTAACAAGCGGTGGCGATTGCGCTGGACTTAACGCAGTCATTCGTGGGGCGGTGATTTATGCACTTTCTTTAGGATGGGAAATCTTCGGAATCGAAGATGGCACCCACGGCCTTATCGACAGGCCAATCCGTGCGCGAAAGATCACCATCGACGATGTCAATGTCATGATGCTGCGCCAAGGCGGAACCATTTTGGGAACAACCAATAAGGGGAATCCCTTTGCCTATCCCATGCCGGACGGCAGCGTTCAAGATCTATCCGACTCCATCGTCGATGCTTTCAAAAGCCTTGGCTGCGACGCTATGATCGGTATCGGCGGCGATGGCAGCCTTGCCATTTTGCATCGCTTGGCCCAACAAGGCGACTTTCCTTTAATCGGCATTCCCAAAACCATCGACAATGATTTGGGCATGACGGAAAGCTCGGTGGGATTCGATACCGCCGTCGCTGTCGCGACCGAGGCTTTAGACAGGCTGCAACCCACAGCCGCCAGCCATGACCGCATCATGGTGCTGGAAGTTATGGGACGCGACGCCGGGCACATCGCGCTTTCCGCCGGGATTGCCGGTGGCGCGGACGTGATCCTGATCCCGGAAATTCCCTATTCCATGGAAAAAGTCGTAGCGCATATCAAAGCCATCCGGGATAAGGGACGTAATTTCGCGCTTATCGTCGTCTCGGAAGCCGTCAAAACCATCGAAGGGTCGGCCAGCACCCTATCCTTCTATGGTGGAGAAAAACGTTTTGGCGGGATCGGTCATTACATCGGCGCGGAAATCGCTCAGATGTGTCAGGCGGAAACGCGCGTTACAGTTTTGGGGCATGTTCAACGCGGCGGCCAACCTAGCGCTCAAGATCGTCTGTTGGCGCAGGCTTTCGGCGTCCACGCCATCGACCTTATTCGCGAAGGCAACCATAATCGAATGGTCGCTTGGTCCAATCGTCGCGTAATCGACGTGCCGCTTGAGGAAGCGACAGCGCACTATCAATGCGTCGATCCGGAAGGCCCGTTGATTAAGACGGCTCGCGGCCTTGGGATTTGTTTGGGAAATTAGAGCCTTTTCCGAAAAGGTTGACGCCCTTTCTATTGCCGGAAAAGGCTCTAACTCTTTGCTGCCGAGCAGATTCACGCGCTTAGTTTGTCGTCTAAGGACGCCAACCTAATCACGATCTGCTCTAGATCCGACCTTATCACGCCACCTATATTTCAGGCACCGGTAAATGCCGTATAGGCTAAGCAGTCCCCACAAAAGGTTGCCGATAAAAGCCGCAAGGTTCCAATCTTTTGAGAGAGAAAAAATCAAAAGCGCCGCGTTGGCTAGATTAAAAAACGAATATTCTATCCTTTTGGCGTAATCACGTTGCCACTGCACGCGCGCATAAGCGTACATGGAACAGGCCACCCCCAAAATCCCCGCCGATTCATATAAAGAAAGCATAAAGGATCAATAAGATACGCATGGTTAAAACACTGTGAACACCATCGTCTTTAACTCATTACGATTTATTAACAGGCTTTTGTTATGATAAAAAGTTGCGCCCTCTTTTACGCATGAAATTTTGTCACATTTACGCTATAGTGAATATTCATGGTGAAACGGTTTAAACCAACAGCATAAAAGGAGAATGCCCATGCCCCTGACAGCACGCATTGAGTCCCTGAAAAAACGCCATGCGGAGATTGAACAACAGCTCCACAACGAAGAAACAAGCCCAGCCCAAGACGAAACGAAAGTCAGCAAATTGAAACGCGAAAAGCTTAGCTTGAAAGACGAAATTGCCAAGCTCGAAGAAGAACAAGAAAAGGCGGCCTGACGAAGCTTTCACCTTTGCCAGATACTAAAAAGGCCGGATCCAACGATCCGGCCTTTTTATATAAAAATGTGTGTATCTTAAAGGGGTCCTCCATTCAAACCCGCACCAGAATCCACCATCTTGGGGGATGATGAAGGATGTCTGGGGGCGGCCACCTGCGCATAATCCGGATAGGCAATCGCCTCAAGACCTTTGATATAAGGCAACTTGATATAAGGGTTCTCACCGGGAACGTTGTTCACATTCTCAACATAAATATCGGTTGTCCCGGTTGACTGATAGATTTTTAGAAGGCGAGGCATAGCGGGTATGGAACGAATACGATCTGCATCTTGCTCAACAACTTCTATCGCTAAACAATCCACAAGGGAGTTAAGCGGAACGCCTGTCTTTTCGCTGTAATGGGCCATAATTTCACGCTGGTTGTTCCCGGCCCGCATAACGGCATCAAACGCGACTTGATTACTTTTGGCATAGATCTGAAATTCCGGCGGTACGCCATCGTTGTCACCCTTACAGCTTAAAAACGCAAGGCCTGCAGCCCCACAATTGCCGTGACCGGAGTGTCCGACGATGACATCATCCTCTTTTGCATACGCCAGAAAACGCTGAGCGGATAAGGTCAACTCGCCATTTTCGTCAAAATAAGGGTTGCCTGCCGCACGCTTAACCCGCCGCATCGTGCTCTGCCGCGCGTTTACAGGCCCGGAGAACACACGCGTATCTGTACGCGAATCGGCGCAGAAATCATCTGCGGCAAGTTTCCTATCCGGCTGGGCCAATTGTTGGGTAATAGCGCGTTCGTCAAGATAGGTCTGATAGCCTTGAACCAAGCCCAAAACTTTTTTCTGCCAAGGGTTGGTAAAATGGTCTTTCTTGCCGGGTTCATAGCCAGGCAACCGTTGGCGGAACGCGTCTATGGCTGCTTCGTTTTCGGCGTCCGTCCCTTCTTGCGAGGGAATGGCAACAAACTCTTTGGTTTCATTGACATACACATAACGACGCCCGCCATATTCATCACAAACGCCCGGTAGCATTTTCAAGGTAAGGGCATCTTTCGACGCGAGATAAAGCTTCTCTTCACGCATGACATCTTCTGCAGCCATCATCAATGTGGTTGCGGCTTCATCATTCAGCCCATCAAAATTCAATCCCATTCCAGTATAATAGGAACGATGCTTCCCGGCAGCACTTTGGGCAAGCAGGGCATAGTTACAGGCATCTTTAAAACGAATATCCAAAGGGTTTATCCCTTCGAACTCTTTCTTCGGAGGCTCCATCCCATATAAACACCCGGCCTTATAATAAACATACGCCAGATGAAAGGCGCGGCTTGCACTACCCTTCACATGCGTAAACTCGCCGATATGCTTGGACTGCACAAGCGGAACAAAAGTTTTAGCATCCGCTGAACGCGTTCCATCCGTTTCATAAAAAACCGCATTAGGGGCGCGAACGACGAGATACTCTCCAACAGAGTATTTATCTGTTACAAACTTCTTGGCACCTGATGGATTGGAAGGGCCGAAATGCGCGTTTTTGGGATGCTGCGCTTCTCCCAATGGATCAGCACCGGGATTGGTATTGGCGTAATTATCAAACTCACGCTTCAAAGCAACGACGCCAAGAAGATTGAAGAACACCTTTTCCTGAAGCTCGACATCGGTGCTGTTGGGAGCGATGCGCTCCATAACCTCAAAAACTTCCTTACGCGTATTGGGATCGAGGGTTTCAAGAGCGTCAATAAAATCCATGGATTTTCTCCTTATGCCGTAACCAATAACAGTGCAAATAGAGCTGCATGTTAGTGTGTTTCGATTTTTATCTCGTTAAGAACCACAAAGAATATATGGATTTTCTTTAAGCAGCTTAACTTAAAACACCCTTATAGCTGCAAAAACAGAAAGAGCAAGTGTCTGGAATAGTTTCAAAAAATTATAATTAACACATGGATATTATTGAAAGAATTCTATGAAAAACAATTTCAATTTTCCCCGAACCGTTCACGAGTAACCATCCTTCCTTTAGGGTCGGGGGCCTGAAATCGGCATATTTATCCAAAACAGCCTTATCCGCATCCGAAGCATGGCCTTGCTCGACGGATAGGGTTGAAAGAGTAGCCCTTTCCCACTGACGTTTGTCGATACGGGCTTCCAGCTCCGCTCGGGGGACCTCCAGCCACAGGCCGATGAAGTCCGCGCCGCTTTCACGCGCCAAGGCGTGAATCGCTGCCCGGCTCGCAGGGAACCAAAAGCCCGAACAGTCGATCACGGACTGGCCTTGGCTCAGAGCAACGCGGGCCTGAGCGTCCATTTCCTTACGCACGCGGGCCGTCACGTCAGGCTCATAATCCGGGTCCTGCATCTCCGTACGCAAATCATACCCCAGAAGCCTCCGCCGTGTTTCATCTTCATCCAGAATAAGGGCTTTGGCCAAGGCAGGGACCTCTTGGCGCAGGCGATAGGCCAAGGTCGTTTTGCCCGCTCCCGTAGGCCCTGCAATGACGATCAGGCGGCTCATACGTCAATCATTTCTTAGCGTTTCGTTTACGATAGGACATACCTGCCCTATTGTATCTCAAGGACTTATTTTAATCTTGTTAAATTCAGTGTCTTTTAACTTTCTATGCTTAAAAAAGACAGGTCATGCTATAGTGCAAAGACATAAGTGTTTCCTTATGCTTATAGGGAAACGGGGTTATCGTTTAACGTTCAAGGACATCACGTGAACATCGGTCTTGTGGTCAACGCGCGCGGGAAATTATGTCTCGTCCATGATGAGCCGTTCGAAGCGACACCGCTTTGGGTTGGCTATCACGTCGATACAAGACGATTGGAAATCATCTTTGACACGGGCTCTACCTACCCGATTGACTGGGAAGCCACGGACGAGATGAATGTTTATTTGAACCGAGCCAAAAAGATTTTGATTATCCGGATGGAAAATCGAAAGCCGATTGAAGGATTTGATACAAGCTTTTTACGTCTTAAAGACGGCAAAACCATAGAATAAGGGAGGCCCCCGATGGACGATAAGGATAATATAAACGACATCGAAGAACTCGAAGACGAAAACGAAATCGAGCAAAAAAAGAAAAAGAAAAAAGGCGAAGGGGATTCCCAACGCGTCGGCGAAATTTCTGTCACCGAGGGGTTCTATTCCTATATGACGGGGATCGGCGCCTCGCCATCCCTGATCGCCAATATTCTAAAATCATGGAGCCATCTGCGCGGCCAAGGTCTGATGCGCGCGATCTCCGATTTTATCAAAGGCGTTTCCACACGAGCCACGGCGCATGTTCAAGTCGATATTGGACGCGACAAAGGCTTTACGCTTTTGCATAATTTGATCGAATATTTCAAAAGCGTGGACAGCAAAGCGCCGACCCAAACGCATACCCAACGCATGAATCAAAGCAATCGGTTCGATCCAAAATAAAAACGAACTACGCTTTTAAGATGTCTAGAGCCTGTTCCGAAAAGGTTGTCGCGCTTTCTATTGCCGGAAAAGGCTCTAACTCTTTGCTGCCGAGCAGATTCACGCGCTTAGTTTGTCGTCTAAGGACGCCAACCTAATCACGATCTGCTCTAAAACCTGATCGAACGTTTCAGCGCAGATCGCGCCTTCGACCGTGGACGGACCATGGCCGAATAAAATCAGCTTGGGAACGCCCGCCTGCGCTGCGGCTTGCAAATCGCGGTCGCCGTCGCCCAGCATGGCCGACCGCCCTAAATCCAACGACAAATCCACAGCCGCTTGCAAGATCATGCCGGGATGGGGCTTACGCCAGAAGCTTTGCCTGCGATAGCGCTCGACCTGCGCGTCGGGATGCTCAAAACAGGCATAGTCTCCGGCCAAAGACACGCCCTGCTCGGCCATCCGTTCGCGCATCCAACGCGTCAGCTTTTTATGGTCCTCTTCGGTATAATAGCCACGCGCCACGCCGGATTGGTTTGTAACGACAACGAGAAGATACCCCCCATCCTGTACCCGACGGAGAAAATCGAAAACGCCTTCCTGAAAACGGAACCTATCAATCTGGCCGATATAGCCTGTATCCTCGTTGATTACGCCGTCACGATCTAAAAATAAGGCCTTGTGTTTCATTTCTTCTTTCCTGAAAAGGGGAAAAACGCTACCTTGCTCCCACAAACGGTATAGCTTACGGTGACACAATGTTCAAAATCATCAAGACCCTTTTTCTGGTCCTTTTTATTGGAGCTGCTCTCATGACAACCCCCGCAGACGCAAAGCCTGTCCTTGACCCCGAAAACACCCTCTATCTTGATCTTGCCGACGGTCGCGTCGTGATCCAACTGCGCCCGGATCTGGCGCCCAATCACGTCAAACGCATCAAGGAACTTACGCGTCAGGGTTTCTATGACGGACTGAACTTTCACCGTGTGATCCCCGGCTTTATGGCACAAACGGGCGATCCGTTGGGTGACGGAACCGGTGGTTCGGGTCAAAAGCTGAAGGCTGAGTTCAGCGATGCCCCGCACGTTCGCGGCACGGTTTCCATGGCGCGCGCGGCCAGCCCGGATTCGGGGGACAGCCAGTTCTTTATCTGTTTTGACGACGCCTCCTATCTTGACGGCCAATACACGGTCTGGGGCAATGTTGTTTCAGGCATGGAATTCGTGGACAAAATCAAAGCCGGTTCCCGCCTAAACAACGGCAAAGTCGATGATCCATCCAAAATCGTGAAGATGCAGGTTGCCGCAGACGTCAAAGAGTAACCCGACTTCATGAAACAAGTACATGTGATCGGCGGCGGGCTTGCCGGAAGCGAAGCGGCCTGGCAATTGGTCTTACGCGGCATCCCCGTCGTCCTTCACGAAATGCGCCCGGTTCGACAAACGCCTGCGCACGAATCCGACCGTCTGGCGGAATTGGTTTGCTCTAACTCTCTGCGTTCGGATGATTCAGACTATAACGCCGTCGGGCTGTTGCATCAGGAAATGCGAGAATGCGGATCGCTGATCCTGCAAGCCGCAGACCGGCACAAAGTCCCAGCCGGAGGCGCTCTGGCCGTGGACCGGCAGGCCTTTGCTGCCGAGATCACGCAAAGCCTAAAAAACCACCCGCTGGTTTCTCTTCAACACGAAGAAATCCAAGAGCTTCCCTTAGACCAAGAGGTCTGGGACAACATTATTGTCGCCACCGGACCTTTGACCTCGGACGCGATGGCAGACTCCATCCGTGCAGTGACAGGGGAAGATTCCTTACATTTCTTTGATGCGATCGCTCCAATTGTCGAGCGCGACAGCATCAACATGGACAAGGCATGGTTCCAGTCACGCTATGACAAAGGTGACGGCACAGACTATATCAACTGCGCCATGAACAAGACGGAATATGAAGCCTTTATCAACGCGCTGTTGACCGCAGAAAAAACCGAGTTCAAAGAATGGGAGAAGAACACCCGCTATTTTGAAGGATGCCTGCCCATCGAAATCATGGCCGCGCGCGGCATGGAAACCTTGCGCTATGGCCCCATGAAACCGGTTGGCCTGACGAATCCTCATGACCCTACCGTCAAATCCTATGCCATTGTTCAACTGCGCCAAGATAACGCGCTGGGCACGCTTTGGAACATCGTCGGGTTCCAGACCAAAATGAAATACGGGGAACAGGAACGCGTTTTTCGCAGGATCCCCGGCCTTGAAAACGCGGTGTTTGCACGACGTGGCGGTATTCATCGCAATACTTTCATCAACAGTCCACGCCTGCTTGATACAGAACTTCGCCTACGCACGCACCCGTCGTTACGCTTTGCCGGGCAACTTATGGGCGTTGAGGGCTATGTCGAGTCCGCATCTATGGGAATGCTCGCCGGGCTATTTGCTGCGGCGCAGGCGCTTGGTCAAAAGATAGAGCCACCGCCTCGCACAACGGCGCTCGGCGCGTTGCTGGCGCATGTAACCGGCGAGGCCAACGAGGAAACTTTCCAGCCCATGAACGTCACCTTCAGCCTGTTTCCGCCCATCACCAACGTCAAAAGCGGTCGCGATCGTAAACACGCTTATACGCAGCGCGCCAAACAGGATATAGCCCCATGGGTTGAGCAGATACGCCGGATGAAAGGCTGACCTTCATGTACGACATCAACGTTACCACCGAGTTCACAGCGGTTCACTGCCTTCGCAACTATCCAGAAGAGCCGCATGAACACAGATGGAAAGTCACGGTCACCGTTCGCGCGACAGAGCTGGATGAGGCCGGAATGGGCGTGGATTTTCTTTTACTGGATCGGCTGATACACGATGTGATCGCGCCGCTCGACGGACAAAATTTCAACGATCACCCGGCCTTTCAGAAACTCTCGCCCTCGACCGAGGTGATTGCCAAATACCTGTTCGACAAAATGGACGCAGACCTGCGCCACAAACGCTACAGGCTGTACAGCGTAACCGTCTGGGAAACGCCGACGCAAAACGTCGTTTATTACGGAAACTGACTCTAGCTACCGCCCACCCCACAAGTGGCTAAGACTTGGCAAATGGACCACTGAAAAGATGCGGAAATATGTCGCCTATGGAGCCAATGCAGACAGCCAATCCAAAATAATCGGCGTTGCAGGCTCTAAAATGTCGTTGTGCCCGGCCTCTTCGAGGCGATGAAGCGTTTTGGGTTCGTTCGCCAACGAAAACAGCTTGAGCCCTTGCGCCAACGGCACGGTTTTATCCTGATCGCCATGGACCAATAAAAGAGGAAGCTGAACCTTCGGCATCTTGTAGTCATTGGCGAAACGGTCCCAAACAACGAGTCCGGTTGGAAAATAGGGATAGTACTCCGCAGCAAGCTTAGGCAAGGACGTAAAGGGCGAGATCATGACGAGCCCTGCCACATGAAATTCTCGAGCGACCTGAAGCGCGACCGCCGCGCCCATCGAATGCCCCATAACAATAATCTTATTCAGCTCAACGCCCTTATCAAACAGTTTGCCGATAAAGGCGCGCGCGTCAGCATATACGCCATTCTCGGTAGGCTTGCCCGGCATCCCGCCATAGCCGCGATATTCGGCTAATAAAAATCCATACCCGGCATCCACAAAAGGTTGGGCAAAGGATTCCAGATTGGTCACGGCATCGCCGGTACCATGGAAAAAAACAATCGTGTCAACACTGCCGCGCGCGGGAACATACCAGCCGGTCAGTTCCAACCCATCTTCGGTTTTAACCGTAAGGGTTTCCATCCCGGAGGAAGATTCCGCGTTAACAAGCGAAACAGCATGCCTTTGCGGGAAATAAATATAGTCGCGCTGGCAAATGGTATAATAGCCCAACGCCGCGAAATAGATGGCGGCACCTAACAGTAAAAGGTTTCTAATTAGCTTCATCTAGATTCCCCTATAATTTCGGCTTTGGCTTGATTGAGCAACGGGTCCGACGGATCAATCCTTAGCCCTTGCTCGGCAAAAGCCAAAGCACTCTCTTTGTTTCCCTTTATGGCATACCCTTTTGCCAACGCATAATAATTCAAAAGATAGAAAGGCGAAAGCTTTGAGGCCTTTTCAAAAAAAACAAGCGCCTGATCAAGTTGGGATCGGGCCGCAAGAAAACGCGCATAATTGTACAGGACAATGCCGCTTTGAGGGAAAAGCTGAATCGCACGATCTAGCGCCTGCTTGGCCTGTGCATCCTGCCCCAGATGTTCATAGGCATAGGAAACACGGACATAGGCTCCGGCCCCGGCTTTGAGGGGCGACACTGCCGTCGCTTTAGTAAAAGCCTCAATCGCCTTTTGGTCCTGTTCCAAATCGGAATAGACCATGCACAAGGTCCCCCAGTTAAAGGCCGTTAAATCCACAGGATAAAGCGGGGGGCGCACACCGAGGAAAAGAAAAAAGCCTCCGGCAAGGCCTGCAAGCGCAAGGCCGGACCAAAGCCTGTTGCGAATCTTAGAATAAAAGGCCGTAAGCCCGGCCCCAGCCATCGGGATCAAAAAAACAATGGCGGGAAGCCGATAGCGGTCCGTCACATAAAAAAGCAGAAGTGATCCCATATAGGCGGCAAGAAACAAAAGGAGGAAAAAAACTTTCCGTTTATGCGTCGGCCAAAGAAGTACAGCGCCCGCCATCCCCAAAGCCGTCACCAGCCAATAGGGAACCAGCGGCCACGACAACAACGTGTCGAAATTTTGCTCGATAAACGCGGTGTCATAATTGTCGAACTGTTCGGTGCCGTTCCAAAAGGCCAGCGCTTTGTTAAAGACAAGCTCAATCGTCCGCAGCGGATTCTCAACCATAAAGGCCAGAGCCCGCGATCGCCAATAGGAAGAAACCTCGG
>JBFWLD010000006.1:0-18862 GCA_050252315.1 Bdellovibrionales bacterium | reverse complement strand
CCCTTATGCGCGCCGCCCGGCAGGCTGGCCTTAAAAAAATCGTTTATACCAGCTCGGTCGCGACGCTCGGCATCCCCAAGAACGGTTTGCCCGGCACTGAAGACACGCCCGTGACCATTGACGATATGATCGGCGTTTATAAAAGGTCCAAATTCCTCGCCGAGGAAGTTGTCTCCCGCATGATCCGCGACGAGGGATTACAGGGCGTCATCGTAAACCCCTCTACCCCCATCGGACCGCGCGACATCAAACCGACCCCAACCGGACGTATCATTGTCGAAGCCGCCGCCGGGCGCATGCCCGCCTATGTCGATACAGGCCTGAATATTGCCCATGTGGATGATGTGGCCATGGGGCATCTGCTCGCCCTTGAAAAAGGCGAAATCGGCCAACGTTATATCCTTGGCGGTGAAAATCTCGGTTTTCACGACATCCTTGAGATTATCGCCGATCTGACCGGTCGGGTCGCGCCGAGCGTTAAGTTACCCCGCCTGCCGCTGTTTCCTTTGGCCTATGGGGCGGAGCTGGTGGCCAAATTTACCGGTAAAGAGCCCTTTATCACCGTCGATGGCCTTAAAATGGCCAGAAAAAAGATGTTTTTCTCGTGCGAAAAGGCCAAAGCCAAGCTAGGCTATGCCCCCAGACCGGCCAAGGACGCTATCACCGATGCCGTTGTCTGGTTTAGAGAAAACGGATATTTAAGGCCTTAACGGATTTGCCATGAGCGAAATTGAAGTCCCAAGCGGGAAAAATGAAACGACCGAGAATTTTCCGGTCGAAAAACTTGTCAGCGAAAAATTCAGGCCACACGTCATGGCCTTTTATACCTTTGCCCGCGCCGCCGACGATATTAGCGACGATGAACTGCTGAGCCCTGAGGAAAAACGCGCTCGGCTTGATCGCCTTGGCGCGGCTTTGATGGATGAAAACGACGCCGAAGTCGAATGTGTGCTCCCCTTGCGCGCCAGCCTGAAGCAAACCGGAGTCACGCCCCAGCATGCCCACGATCTGTTGACTGCCTTTAAACGCGATACCGTGCAGTTACGCTATAACAACTGGGACGATCTTTTGGATTATTGCCGTTATTCCGCCGCGCCGGTCGGGCGCTATTTACTGGACCTGCACGGCGAGGCCAAAACCGCTTGGCCTGCCAATGATGCGCTTTGCGCCGTTTTGCAGATCACCAACCATTTACAGGACTGCGCCGACGATTACCGCACGATGGACCGCGTTTATATCCCGTTGGACATGATGGACGCTTTCGGCGCTTCCCCCACACATCTGGCCGGGGAAAGGTCCTCGATGGCGTTACGTCGGACTATGGATGCTATGCTGGACAGAATGGACCCTATGATGGCGCTGGCCAGCACCTTTCCGGGGCAAATTAAGGATCGAAACCTTAAAATCGACACGGCTGTCATTCATGAAGTCGCCAAGTGCCTGATTAAAATTCTTCGCTCGCGCGATCCTTTGTGCGACAATGTCAAACTCAGCAAGGCGCAGAAGCTAGGCTGTTTAATCCGAGGAACCTTAAAATCGTATCTAGTATGACTGCACCGACCTATCAAGAAGCCATGGCCGATGTCCGCCGCCGCGTCAAAAAATCCGGCACCTCTTTTGCTGCCGGAATGCGCGTTTTGCCCAAGCCCCGACGCGACGCCATGTACGCACTTTACGCCTTTTGCCGCGAGGTGGACGACATCGCCGATGACTCGCCGTCCGATGAAATCCGCGAACAAGGCTTGAAGCTGTGGCATGACCGTATCGAGGATTTGTTCAAGGAAGGTAAGGCCGAGGACACGATTTGCGCTGCTTTGCTGCCCGCCCTTTCCCGCTTCGACCTTCATGAAGGGGATTTTCAGGATATTATCGACGGCATGGATATGGATTCGCGCGAGGCGATTTGTGCGCCGAGCCTAGCCTATCTCGACGAGTATTGCGACCATGTCGCCAGCGCTGTCGGCAGGGCTTCGGTCCGCATTTTCGGCGATTCCAGCACCGAGGCCATGCATGTCGCCTTTCACCTTGGACGGGCGTTGCAACTGACCAACATCCTACGCGATCTGGCCGAGGATGCCGCACGGGGACGCCTTTATCTGCCAGCCGAACTTTTGACGAAACACGGCATTGAGGATTTTACGCCTGCCGCCGTCGTGGCGCACCCGAACCTTTGCGAAGTTTGCCGCGAACTTTCCGTTACGGTTCAGCATCATTTCGACGAGGCCGATAAGGCTATGCGCAAATGTCAATGGCCAGCCATGCGTCCGGCCCGCATTATGCGGGATTATTACAATGCTATTTTCCACCTTCTTTTAAAAGAAGACTGGAAAAACCCTGAAAAGCGCGTTCATTTGTCCTTT
This sequence comes from Bdellovibrionales bacterium, assembly GCA_050252315.1. Taxonomy (GTDB): domain Bacteria; phylum Pseudomonadota; class Alphaproteobacteria; order UBA9219; family UBA9219; genus UBA8914. The sequence continues at coordinate 16,502 of JBFWLD010000006.1, read as the reverse complement.
TTTCAGAAATTAGCACTTGCTTTGCGCGGATTATTAGGCTGAAAGTCTCCGTCATGACTTCTCGGCATATCCATATTATCGGCGCGGGCTTGGCTGGGCTTTCCGCTGCGCTCCAGCTCTCCTTGATGGACAATAAGGTCACGGTCTATGAAGCCGCACCCTATGCCGGGGGCCGCTGCCGCTCTTATTTTGATAAGGGAATCGGATGCCGCATCGACAATGGCAACCACCTCGTCCTTTCCGGTAATGTCGCCGTGCAGGACTATCTTGAACTTTCCGGCGCACATCACAGCATCGTCAAACAAGACGAACCGTTTTTCCCCTTTATGGACCTTGAAACCGGCGAGCGTTGGACCATCCGTATGAACAACGGGCGCCTGCCTTGGTGGGTGTTCGACCCCAAACGTCGAGTCCCCGGAACCAAGCCCAAAGATTATCTTTCCGCGCGGCAGTTCCTTTTTGCCGATGACGATGAAACCGTCGCTTCTTGCATGGATACCCATACGCCTTTGTTTAAACGGTTTTGGGAGCCTTTGGCCGTTGCCGCTCTGAACACTGAGATTAATAAAGGATCGGCCTCGCTGCTGGCCAATCTGTTCGCTCAAAGCTTTGGCGGCGGCGGCGCAGCGTGTCAGCCGATCATTCCGAAAATCGGCATGTCGGAAACCTTTGTCACTCCCGCGCTGGAAACGATCCGGGCGCATGGCGGCGAGATTAAATTCGGTCACCGCCTGCGCGCCTTTGACGTCACAAGCGAGGGACAAGTCACCAAGCTGGATTTTTCCGGCAGGCTTGTCAATGTTGGGCCTCAGGACTGGGTTATTCTGGCGGTCCCGCCTTGGGTCGCGCAGGAACTTATCCCCAACTTGCTAACTCCGACCGAGTTCCGGTCCATCGCCAATATCCACTACCGCATCGAAGCGCCTCAGAACCCCGCCGGATTTACCGGCCTAATCGGCGGCGTAGCTGAATGGGTATTCGTCAAACCCGATGTCGTGTCCGTCACCGTCAGCGCCGCCGATCGCTATGGCGAGGAAGAGCAACAGACATGGGCCGAGGCCGTTTGGGACGATGTAGCCAAGCTGTTCGATCTGGACCCCATGAAGCTGCCCCCATGGCGCGTGGTGCGCGAAAAACGTGCCACTTTTGCTGCCACGCCCGAACAAAACAAGATGCGCCCCGCCGCCTATATCGGGTGGAAAAATCTGGCGCTGGCTGGCGATTGGACCGCGACCAGCCTGCCCTCCACCATCGAGGGGGCCATCCGCTCCGGCGTTAAGGCCGCGCAGGTCGTTTTGCGCTGGAGCGAGGGGTAAATGTTCCTGAAAACAACACAAGAACCTTTGATTTTTTAGGGCAAGCCGCTATAACGGGTTCTCGGATGCGGACGGGTGGTCGAGTGGTTTAAGGCTCCGGTCTTGAAAACCGGCGTGGGGGTAACTCCACCGTGGGTTCGAATCCCACCCCGTCCGCCATTTTTCGAGGCACAGTACCGACAGATAGCAATCGGGCAAGCCGACAGCTTACCCGCAATTGATAGCCTCGTTTCGTTCGACGGCCTTTCCCTTTCAAGTTCGTAAGAATTATCATCAAAAGTCAGTCTTTGCCCATCCTTTAGGGAAGCGCCCTTATTCCCCGAAAGGAACCTTAACATCGGGATTGGGGGCATATGTCTCTTCCGCTTTATATTTCTGAATGAGGTGGGCAATAATTTTATCATTAATAAGATCATTAAGCGCCCCATCAATCATGTTCTTTAGTTGATATTCGCCTATATTAAGGGGGAGCACCAACGGTACAAAAGCGACAGGCGGACCTTTGATCCGCCGAACAAGGCCCGGATTCTTTTTCATATAATCATTTGCAAACGCCACATCCAGTAAAGTCACATCCCCTTTTCTATTCACAACACTTAAAAGTTGATCGACTTTTGGTGTTATGGGAGCCGTATGATTAGCTTTGGCTTTTGGAAATTTAAGATTTAGAGTTGACGCCGTTACCGTCCCTTCCTGCCCGACTACCGTATAGGCTGGATCGTCTAGCCGATTTTCATTATTGTCAAAGCGCATATCGTCATGGCGCGCATATAAATATGTTGCATTATAAAAAACAGGACGTGACATCAACATATTCTTCATACGGCCTGAATTTGGCCATACACCAACACAGAAAACATCAATTTTTTTTGTACGAACGGCTTCTGTCACCTCTCCAAACCCATAAGAAGCTTTCCATACAATTTTTAAATCTAGTTTTTTCCCTATGTCCTCCCACAAATCCTTTAATAGCCCCGATAACTCATGTGTATTCGGATCTACGACAAGAAGTGGCGGCCATTCCGTATAACCGCAATTAATTGTTTGAGACGCCATAATGCGCTCATAGACAGAATCTGTCTCGGCATGAGCCGACGAAAGGGTAAAAAGCCCCAACAATATGGCAAGAATATAAACTTTCATTGACAGCTCCCTAAAACCAGCGAAAATAGTTGCTAAATCGCAGATGGCATAAATCATTGTCAAATACACTAGGTCTTTTTGGTGTGCAGTCAACTTCGAAATGCTACGGGATTAAACAAGGCAAAAATACTTAACAAAAGAAACCTGAGCCGCATGACCGACAAAAAATTTCACATAAGTTCTGACGTTTTAGATCTTGGTGTGCGTGTTTGCGGCGCTTTTGCTTTTGGGTTGGATAATTCAACTCGCCATCCGGACCTTGAAGCTTGGCTGAACCAAAAATGGGATCATATTTTATCGACGCTACCTTCTCTCGATATGGAGAAGGATGACGTTCTGAGAGGGTTTCGGACTCTTCATGCCGGGCTCGGGAAAACCGGGAAACGCTGGGCGTCTTCGCCAGAAAACATGATCGGCAATCTCCAACGCTTTGGCCGCATTCCGTCCATTAATCCCATCGTCGATATATATAACGCACTTTCCTGTGAATCCCATTTGGCTCTGGGGGCGCATGATCTGGCGTTCGTCAACGGCGATATTTCCTTAAGGCTGCTGTCGGGCTCGGAATCTTTCCTGCCCTTGGGAAGTAAGAACATGGACAAAGTTCAAAAGGGAGAATACGGATATTGTGATGACGGGAACGACGTTTTGTGCCGTCTTGAAATTCGTCAGGTTGAGAAAACAAAAGTAACGGCGGCCACACAGGACTGTTTCTTTATTATACAAGGGCACGAATGGATGCGCGAAGACCTCATTTCGCAGACAGTGGATGCGCTTGGAAAAGCGCTCGTGCATTTCTGCGGTGGTCGTTTTAGTATGGTTCAGCAGGATTGCCGCTCGCCCTAAAAGGGGCACGCGAAGACATTTTTGATCGGGCAATAGTTTCCTTTATTTCATAATGCTTGACTTTTGTAACGGATTTCGTTACGCTCTATCTCCATGATAACAAGCTTCGGAAACAAAGAGACGGAAAAGCTTTGGCTAACGGGCAAGGCTCGCCGGATGCCCCATGACGTTGCACGTCGGGCGATGGTTAAGCTGCAATCCCTGCATTCCGCCGAAAACATAGAACGCATGGGCCTACCTCCGGCCAATAGGCTGAAAAAGCTTTCCGGAAGCCTCAAGCATTTCTGGAGCGTACGGATCAATGACCAGTGGAGGCTTATCTTCCGGTTTGAAGACGGCGATGCGTTTGACGTGCAGGTTATTGATTATCATTAAGGAAGGAGATAGGACCATGAAACACACGCACTATGTTCACCCGGGTGAAATCCTGAAAACGGATTATCTGGAAGGGTATGGCCTTTCGGTAAAAGCTGCGGCTGAAGCCATGGACATCCCGCGCACGCGCCTTAATGACATTGTGCTGGGGCGCAGAGGCATCAGCGCAGACACGGCCTTGCGGCTTGCCAGACTGTTTGGCGGGGAGGCTATATTCTGGTCAAACCTTCAGGCGCACTATGACCTTGCCGAGGCAGAGGCAAAGATTAAGGCTGACAAGTCCTTTAAAAAGATACACCGGATTTCCGAAGGCCGTGACGGTGCGTATGCCTAACCCTTTCGCTTGGGATTATATTTTATCCATATAAGAAAATACATGAGCAAGAAACAAAGCAAACCGCAAGGCGTTAGCGGGCCGATCCGAATTGATGGGGATGGTGTGGCGTGGGACTGCATTCGCTATCCCGACGATAAGGCTGAACGCGAACGGTTGATCGCTCGACTGTTTGTCGAGGGATGTCGGCGCTTCGTTCTTTCGCAAAGCGAGCCTTCGCTGGCGCCTTTTGGAGAACCGCGACAGAATGCCGAAAACGATTTGGACTTCACCGTCGCAACCGCTCAAGGCGAAAAGCTGATGGAGTTGGTCGAGTTCGCTCCGCTTAAACAGCATGGGCCGCGCTTTTGCGATGCGCCGCTTTCTCTTGAAGCCTCAGAAAAAACGGCGCTGGTGGTTGAGCGCATTACGGAAAAAGCGGCGCACCAAGGCGGACCGGGGCGCTTTCTTGTGATGTATGCGACGGAACACAGCTTTCGGCTTGATCCGTCGATTATCGAACGTGTAAGGCGGCGTTTGGTAAAAAGGCCTCCGGCTTTTGATCGCGTCTATTATGTCGCGCCGCACGACCTAACCGAAGCGATGGTCTTTGAAATCTTCCCGGGAACGCCGCATTCTTTTTTCACCGACAAAAGCGATGAGGAACTTGAAGGGATGCGTTCACATTTCGTGCATCCTACTGAATGGGAGGTAGGACAAACCGCCAGCTTTACAACCACGCTTCGCATTAATGGGCAATCGGTTCCTGCACGGATTGGATATGAGCTTTCTTTTAAGCCTCTTGAGCGCCCTCTTCCCTTAGATCGTTGATCCGCAGGGATAGGAAACATTGTCGGCATGACCTTTTTGGCCTTTCCGGAAAAGGGCTGTTTTGCTATGCCTTAAGGTAAGGTCACAGTCCATTCTTTGCGGAGTTTTTCTTACCATGTGCGCCAACCTGCCCTCTACTCCCGCCGAAGTGTTGGAGATTTCGACGCGAGCGTTGAAGTTTAAGACCTGTCTTACCGTTGCTCTGGCCAAATGGTTCGGACGGTGGCGCTATCCTTTTAAAGAGGCGGCGACAACCTTTGAGGAAATGACTCTGGAGGACATTTTCTATTGGGTTTACAAATGCAAAAATCCAATCCTTCGCATGGAAGAAGGCTCGGCTTTCCCCAAAAGCGATAAAAACATGGTGCGTCTGCCCGACGGATTTGAAAAGACATCGACGGTGACGTTGGGCGCTGCCGGAGATTTGCTCCGCGCCGACGGGTTAGAAAAATCGCAGGGCCTTTTATTTAAATCCGTTGCCGATCTTTTGTTCGATTGCGATGTCTCTTTCACCAATTATGAATCGCCCATCACAACACAGCCTTTACAAAAGGAAATCATCAGTGATCGTGGCGCGCCGGTTGAGTGCAGTTCGCGCGAACAATTTGAAACTCTGTTCAAAGGCCATAAAGGCAAGGTCTTTGATGTGATGAATGTCTCCAACAATCACATGTTCGACATGGGGGTTGAAGGGATTGAAGGCACACTGCAAGCCATGAAAGACAATGGCATTTGTTTTATTGGTGCCAACGAAACCCCAGAGCAAGCCGGACACGGCAAGATTTTAGAGAAAAACGGGATCAAGATCGGATTTGCAGCCGCGACTTTCGGGTTGAACGGTCGGGTAATGCCCGAAGAGGAGGCTTATCGTCTCAATGTATCAAACCTGCTTTCGAAATTTGCTGAACCCGATCTACAGCTTTTGAAAAGCCAGATTGAAGATTGCAAGGCGCAAGGATGCGATTTCATTATCGCCTCGATTCATTGGGGCTTTGAGTTTGAGTTCTTCCCGCGCGCCCGTCAGATCGAAGCCAATCATGCCGTCATTGAGATGGGGGCCGATGCGATCCTTGCCCATCACCCGCATGTTATCCAGCCTGTCGAATATTACCGAACGAAACGCGATGCCGATCGTGTCGCCGTTATTGCGCATTCGCTGGGAACCGCAACATGGGGGTACACGGCCCCGCATCTTGTTTTAAGCCTGATCCTGAACATGCGTTTGGCAAAGGGGTGTCTCAATGGAGAAGAAAAGACCTTGATCGAAAGCACACAAGTGACGCCTGTTTTTCGAAGCGCTATCGACAAAGGAGATGGTGTGGAGACACGGCTTGAAAAGCTCGACGATCATCTGAACGGCAAAAGCACGCGCCATACGCAGCGCTATATCAACGCCATTAAACGCTATGCCGATTTGGTTTTAGCCGGGTCAACTTAACCCTTCTATAACGCCGTGGACGCCACATCCATCTATTTCAGAATCTTACTCGCTTTTTAGCGGCGTAGAGCGTAAGGGGGCGCGACCTTAAATAGAGCCGCCGGATAAATTTCTTCGGGGACATATTTGTCCAGAAGCTCATCCATATAGCCTTCGCTGATTAGCTCTTGTATCGTAACGTCTAGCATTTGCTTAAGCTGAAACTCGCTTTTTCCCATCATGTAGGTATTCGGAAAATATTTGACGGGTTCATCCCTTGTGATGTTACGCAATTTCACCGGGCTGGTTTTGTTGAATTCATAGATATGGAGGGGCTCTGTGATGATCGCATCTGCCTTTTTCGTTGAAACTTCAAGCAACGGCTGGTCAATGCCGGACAGCTCAGGCACACTCACAGTCTTGGCTTTCGGCAAAAGCGTTTTGGTAATCGAGTCAGAAATATCCCCATCGCGTACCGCCATCACATAATCCGGCGCGTTCAATTTTTGGTAATTCCTATCAAAACGCACGTCGTCATCACGGACAAAAATACCGACAGGGCTGTAGTATAGCGGCACGCTAAAAACGGCCTGCTGCGCTCTGGTGGGAATGGGCCAAACCGTATTACAGAATAAATCGTAACGACCTGTTTCAAAACCCTCGGCAATTACGCCGTAGCCGACCTCTTCCGCCCACTCGATTTTTAGGTTTAACCGGCGGCCAATTTCTTCTGTCAGTTCATAAAAAATGCCTGACTTTTTGCCTGTATTCGGGTCAACGACCAAATTCGGACTAAAAGGGAAATAGCCGCAACGCAGGGTATGCGTGGCCATCACCCGATCATACGCGCTTGCTTCCTTGGGCTTGTTTCCGACAGAAAAGCTCTGCGAATGGATCAAAAGTACCAGAACGGCCCCCAAAAGGACGGCTAATCCGGTTGAAAAATAGAATTTCATCGCTGCTTCTCCATGCGCCGAAACAGATAGGGGCTTTTGGCGCAGCCTATCATCCTTCAGATAAAATGAAAACAGGGTTGGCGCTGAGCCTTTTTCGGCTTAGATCTTAACGTATAGCTATCCGCAAAGCCCCGTCGGCAGGAGAATTAATGTCCATCTCTTCCCCTTTATCGGTTCTGCCTCCGACTGTCAAAGTCGGGATTGGCGTCATGATTTTTAAAGACGGCAAAGTCCTTCTGGCTCAACGAAAAACATCGCATGGCGCGGGCGAGTATGCTTTTCCCGGTGGGCATTTGGAATATGGCGAGACGTTTGAGGCGTGCGCCCGTCGCGAAGTCAGCGAAGAATGCGGAATTAAAATCGACGGTATCGAGTTTCTTTTTGTCGCCAACGTTCGCGCCTATACGCCCAAGCATTATGTCCATCTTACGCTTAGCGCTCAGTGGAAGTCTGGCGAGCCCAAAATCATGGAGCCGGACAAGTCCGGACCATGGGCATGGTATTCTTTGGAGGACCTGCCACAACCTTTGTTTGAGTTCTGTACGCTGTCTGTACAAAGTTATAAAAACGGATGCCGGTATTACGATGACATGTAATTCTTATTCCCTTTTTTGAATAAAGCCTTTAGGATCAGGGGGACTATTTAAACACGGAGCAGACGGTATGTTCAAAACCCTTTTAACCATTATCCTGAGTGTCGGGATTACTTTGGGCTTAATTACTTTTCTAAAACCGTCGAACCAAACCCAACAAACCGAATCCGTTCATGACCGAATTCTGCGCACCAAGAAAATTCGTTGCGGCTATTTTATTTATGAACCCGCCCTGATTATAGACCCCAACACCAAACAAATGTCCGGCATCTTTTATGACCTGACCGAAGAAATGGCGCGTCGCTTGGGGCTCTCCGTCGAATGGACGGAGGAAGTCGGATATGGCGAAATCATGCAAGGCTTTGAAAGCAACCGCTATGACTTGTTCTGCAATGTCATTTGGCCGACGCCTGAACGCTCTCGTGCTGCCAGCTTTTCCCTTCCTCTTTACTATAGCACGCTCGGCGTTTTCGTCCGTGACGACGATCATCGGTTCGATGGAAATATCGACAAACTCAACGACCCGAACTACACCGTTGCCGTTAAGGATGGTGATATTACAGCCTCCGTCGCAAAGGCTGTTTTCCCCAAGGCGCGGATAGCCTCTATCCCGCAGCTTGCTTTAACAGAGCAGCAGCTTGTCGATGTCGGGATGAAAAAAGCCGATGCTACTTTTAACGAACCTCCGCTTTTGGCCCGTTATAACAAATCCGCTGCCGTTAAACTTCGTGATATAGCCAAGGATAAGCCGGTAAAATATTTTCCTAATGTCTTTATGATGCCCAAGGGCGATCTGGCTTTGAAAGAAATGGTCGATACCACACTGAAAGACATGATAAGCGAAGGCTTCGTGGAAAGAACCATCAAAAAACACGAATTGTACCCGAACAGTTATCGGATGCCGATCCTGCCCTTCTCTACGCAGAACTAAAAAGGGGATACATGGTCAGAACGCTTATCACGATCATCCTTAGTGTTGTTGTGACGCTTGGCATTATCAAGATGATGCCAACGGCCTCGCAGGAGACGGCCAAGGAATCCGTTTATGACCGCGTGATGCGGACCGGGACTATTCGATGTGGATATGCTTTATACGATCCCCTACTGATTAAAGACCCGAACTCTGGGAAGCTGCATGGGGTTTTTTATGATCTGCTCACCGAAATAGGTCAGGAGTTGGACCTTAAAATCAACTGGGTGGCTGAGGTCGGGTACGGCGAAATTGAAGAAGGCTTTCTCAGCAACAAATACGATGTCTTTTGCAATGGAGCAGTTATAACGCCTAAACGAGCCAAATTCGCCTATTACACCATGCCGATCTATTATCAGGCGACGATGGCGTGGGTTCGCGCCGATGACTCCCGCTTTGACGCTTCTTTGGAACGGTTAAATGATCCGGCTATTCGTGTCATGGTCAAAGACGGCGACGTCTCTGAAATGATTGCCGGAAAAATGTTTCCCGAAGCCAAGGCCGTGTCGGTACCTCAATTGGTTGATTACACGCAAATGCTTGTTGACGTCCAAACGGGAAAAGCAGACGCGGCCTTTTTAGAAAAATCTTACGGAGACACTTTTCTAAAAAAGAATCCCGGCTCCATTAAAATAGCTCGCCTCGACGATCCGGTTAATGTTAGCGCGGTCGGTATGCTGTTGCCCTCAGGCGAGAACAAGCTGAAAAACGCCTTCGACGCAAGTCTGGCCAAGCTGCTTGTGAATGGCGAGGTGGATCGAGCCTTTCGCAACAATGCGCCGACTTACGATCTTTGGGCGATCTCCCGTCCCTATGCCCGCCATTAAAATAGGCCGTGGAAACCCTATTCCTTTTTTACCTTAAAGGCCTTAAAGTTTCTGGTCCGTACCCCGTCGGAGGCAGCAAATGCTTAGAACCTTACTAACCGTTATACTTAGCGTCGGCATGACGCTTGGCATTATCAAGCTGATGCCGACGGCCTCGCAGGAGACGGCCAAGGAATCCGTTTATGACCGCGTGATGCGGACCGGGACTATTCGATGTGGGTACACGCCCTATTCCGTCGGCTTCATCAAAGACCCGAACAATGGGGCTATGAGCGGCATTTATTTCGACATTGTGCAGGAGATTGCCAAAAACCTTCAGCTTAAAGTCGAATATGTCGAGGAAGTGGGCTGGGACCAACAAATCGCCGGGCTTGAATCTGACCGCTATGACATGATGTGTTCGCCGACCAGCCTGAATGCCGGTCGCACGCGTACCGCCGATTTTTCTATTCCGCTTTATTACAGCCCTGTGAAGCTGTGGGTGCGTCGGGGCGATCCTTTAGTGAACTCTTCTTTTGACGCCTTTAATCGCAACACGATCAAAATTTCCGTTCTGGATGGCGAGCAAACCGCCACGTTCGCGCGGAACTATTTTCCGAATGCGCAAGCGGTTTCTCTGCCTCAGGCCTCAAGCTTTTCCGACCTTATGATGCAGGTCACGACCCATAAGGCCGATGTGACCATGGCTGAGCCTCTATCCGTCTATGAGTTTGAAGAAACCAATCCGGATACCCTTGAAGAAGTGAAAACCGAGCGCCCCTTAGTCATTGTGCCCAACGTCATTCTGCTCAAACGGGATCAATTTGCTTTTAAGGAGCTGATCGACAACAGCCTGCGCGAGCTTTTCAATACGGGCTACATAGATCGCTCTATCACCAAATATGAAAAATATCCGCACAGCTATATTCGCGAAACAACGATGAGATAGGAACAAAGATCCCCACACACAGCCGTTAACTGGCGATAGGCATGTTGGGCCTTTTTGCTAACGTTTAGAGGCGTCGAGAGACTTGACTTTTGCGTGTATTATGTATATACATAATTCATGAAATTTGAATGGGATGAAAACAAAAATGCCGCCAACAAGGCCAAGCACAAGCTATCGTTTGACCTAGCTTGGGAGTTTCCATGGCATGAGGCCGCCTTGTTTGACCGGTCACGGGAGGACGATGGTGAAAAGCGCTATGCTGCCGTTGGCCTTTTGTGCGGCAAGTTACATACCATCATTTTTACAAAACGCGGACATCGGGTACGAATTATTAGCCTGCGCCGCGCCAATAAACCGGAGGAAGCTGCCTATGAAAAAAACCGTTAAACCTCGTCGCAAAGCAGATGACGCCCCCCTCTCAAAAAAGGAATTGGCGACAGCGCGCCCTCTACGCAATGAGTTTCCCGACATGGCCGCTTTTGCCCGAACCCGCGCCCACAAGGGAGAACCAACCAAACAGGCTGTCAGTGTTCGCCTATCGCCAGAGGTCATTGCTTTTTTCAAAGCAAAAGGCGCTGGCTGGCAAACGAGAATTAACGACACGCTAAAGGCCATCGTTGACGCAAATCGTTAAACGCTAATTTCTTTTAAGATAGGTCCAGCTATTTAAACGCGGAGCAGATGCTATGTTCAAAACCCTTTTAACCATTGTCCTGAGTGTCGCCCTCACGCTTGGCATTATCAAGCTGATGCCCACCACGGCCTCGCAGGAGACGGCCAAGGAATCCGTTTATGACCGCGTGATGCGGACCGGGACGATCCGGTGTGGGTACTTTTTTGTTCCGCCTGAATTCACTGTCGATCCGAAAACAAAGAAATTTTCTGGAATTGGCTATGACATAACCGAGGCGGTTGGCAAAAAACTTAATCTCCATATTGAGTGGGTTGAAGAAGTCGGGTTTGCCGAAATGACGACAGGCCTCAAAACGGGCAGATATGACGCGGTATGCTCATCCGTTTTTAATCGAGCCCCCTTGGCAAAGCAGGCCACGTTTTCGATACCGTTTATGTACACCCCGACGGGGGCCTTCGCTCGATCAGAGGATATACGTTTTGACGACGGCCTCCAAAAATTAAACAGCGACAAATTTATTATCTCCGCGATAGACGGTGAAGTCTCCGGCGAAATTGCGGATGAAGAGTATCCCCTCGCAAAAAGATTATCGTTGCCTCAACATACCGATATTTCGATGCTCTTGGAAAATGTTGCGGATAAAAAGGCCGATGTATCTTTAACCTATATGGCTAGCTTTTACCTTTATACTAAATCCCATCCTGGCGTTTTAAAAATCATCAATAAGGACGGTCCCATCCGCGCTTTCGGCAACACACTCATGCTGCCACTTCATGAACCTGATTTCAAAAATCTTATCGACACAGCGTTAAGTGAACTCATCAATGCGGGGACAGTCGATGCGATTATCTCCAAATATGAATTCTATCCAAACTCCTATTATCGTGTTACTCGTCCTTATCGAACCCCATAACCTGTAAAAAGGCAACTATGACCGACCAGCAACTTGAATCGCGTGGAAACTTGAGCGGGCTTTTCACGATTATTATGTGGTCGGCTTCGGGTTTATTGTTGGCAATGACGCAGGGGCTTCCAGCTTTTGAACTGGCTCTGTTTACCCTGCCCTTCCCTTTTCTGGTCACGGCTTTGAAATGGAAGATCCGTAAAGAAGACTGGCGCAAACATTTCCGTCACCCTTGGTACATTTACGCTATCGGAACCGGCGGACTGGGTGGATATACCATCCTTTGGTATCTCGGGTTTAAGCATGCTCCCGTTTTTCAGGCCAATCTAATCAACTATATGTGGCCTTTTCTGATCCTTGTTTTTAGCTGGCTCCTTTTGCGACAACGCATGACGTGGATGCAGCTTTTAGGAACGCTGTTTGCTCTTGGCGGGTTGCTTCTTCTTTTTACGGAGAAAGGCGGCGTCAATCTTGAAGACGGGCTTGTTTTTCATAAAGAGCATCTGTGGGGATATTTGTCCGCTCTGGGCGGTGCCATCGTTTGGGGGCTGTACAGCGTTCTTGTTCGCAAGGTTAAAGGGTTCGGCAGTGACGTTATCGCTATTTGCTGCCTTTACGCCGGGCTGCCTATTTTGATCGCGCATTTATGTCTTGAGAGCTTTGTTATGCCAAGTTCGACGACCATGTGGATTGGGCTTATCGGCTTGCTGCTGACGCGCGTGTCGTATCTTTTCTGGAACTTTGCCATGCAGCACGGGCGGATTGAAACGGTCGTGTCCATTTCTTACTTCACGCCCGTCTTTTCCAGCGTTCTTTTGATCGTCTTTCAATACGCGCAGAATGTCGGGACTTCGGCTCTGTTGATCCTGTGCGGCTGCATCATTATTTCGTGGAGCTACATCAAAGCTTCGATCCGCCCCGAATTTCAGGAACCATGAGGCCTTACATGACCATTACTTTTGAAGAGTTTGAAAAGATTGACCTGCGTGTCGGGACGATTATACGCGCTGAGGTCAATGCAAAGGCGCGGAAACCTGCCTATAAAATCTGGGTGGATTTTGGGGAGGAGATCGGGATTAAGCAATCTTCGGCTCAACTGACCGTTCATTATACGCCCGAAGGACTGATCGGACGGCGGGTGCTTTGTGTGGTTAATTTTGAGCCACGCCTGATTGCCGGGTTTAAGTCTGAAATCCTGATTACCGGCTTTGAAGACGCTAACGGCGGCATTGTTTTGGCCAGTATCGACGAAAAAGCTGCAAAAGATTTGCCAAACGGCGTCAAAATATCCTAAAGCAATGGGATAAGAATGATAATATGAACTAACGGTTGAACAGATTGAATATAAAAAATAGGATGCCAGCCTTCGCAGGCATGACGGTTTACTTCATAACCTTATGTTACAACCCGTAGCTCGAACTAACTATAAGGATCGGACCTTCGTGCCCGCAACGCTGCTTTTATCTGTTCAGAATGCCGAAATCGCCTTTGGCGAAAAGGTCCTTTTCAGGGACCTTTCGTTCAATGTGTGCGAAAGGGACCGCATTTGCCTGGTCGGCAAAAACGGTACGGGCAAATCGACGTTGATGAATATCATCACCGGCAAAAAGGAACTGGATGACGGAACACGCTGGTTGTTGCAGGGGACAACGATCGGCTATTTGCAACAAGAGGCTCATTTTACGCCGGAGCAAACGGTCTTTGACTTCGTGTTTCAGGAACTCAGCGCCGAAAATCAATCCGAGGAAAATCAATACAAGATTGATCGAATTGTCGAGCCCCTGCACCTGAATATCGCCGACAAGATGGGGAAGCTTTCCGGCGGACAGATACGTCGCGCCGCCCTCGCCCGCGCTTTGGTGGAAGAGCCGGATATTCTGCTGCTTGACGAACCCACCAACCATCTGGATCTGGACGTTATCGAATGGCTCGAAAATTATCTGCGCGGGTATCAAGGCTCTTTTGTCTGTGTCAGCCATGACAAGACTTTTTTGAAGAATATTTCCGACAAGGTTTTCTGGCTGGATCGGGGGCGCTTGCGCGTATGCCCCAAAGGCTTCGGCTTTTTCGACGAATGGGCTTTGATGCTGTTGCAACAGGAAGAGCGAGAGTTGCAGAACCGGCAAAAAAACCTCGACATGGAAGTCGAATGGGCCAGCCGTGGGGTGCAAGGACGCCGCAAACGCAATGTACGCCGCCTTGATTTGATGAAGGCCGAACGGGATAAATTGCGAAGCGACAAGAATTCGCTGCGTCGTATGATGGCGAAGATTGATTTTACGCCGCAGGAACAGGCCGAGGCTTCCTCTCGCCTGATTTGCGAGTTTTACCATGTCTGCAAATCCTTTGAAACGCGACGCGACGAACACACCGCTCCCGGCAAAGTTATTCTGGATAAGTTCAGCCTGCGCATTCAACGCGGGGATCGGATCGGCATTGTCGGACGCAATGGAGCCGGAAAAACGACCTTTCTGAAATTGCTGCTTGGCGAGCTGAAACAGGATATGGGGACGATCAAGCGCGCCAAGGATATTCAATTGGCCTATTTCGATCAAAAACGTCGGGACTTGAATCCCAAACTCTCTTTGCAGAAAAATCTTATTCCGACCGGCAGCGACTACATCGACGTGATGGGCAAGACGCGGCATGTTTGCGGGTATCTCAAAGACTTTTTGTTTGACCCCAAGATGGTTTCGCAACCTGTGGCCACGCTTTCGGGCGGGCAGAAAAACCGGTTGATGCTCGCCAAGGTTCTGGCCAATCCCGGCAATTTCTTGATCCTTGACGAACCGACGAATGATCTCGACATGGATACCTTGGATATGCTGGAGGATATTCTCGCGAACTATACCGGCACCTTGATCGTTGTGAGCCATGACCGCGACTTTCTTGACCAAACCGTGACCAAAATTTTGGCGTTTGAAGGCGACGGGGTAGTGGACGGCTATATTGGCGGGTATCATGATTATCTTGAAGCGCGACAACGCAAGCTCGCGGCGGAGGCCGGTCTGGAAGAACCTGTCGCTAAAGCAAAGGCCGCGTCGCCTGCGCCGGAGAAAAAAGAGAGGCAGCGCGGCAAGCTTTCCTTTAAGCTGCAATTCGAGTTGGACAATATGCCGGAAAAAATCGGCACGCTTGAAGACGAGATTAAAAATCTGGAAAGTCTTTTGGCGGATAGCGGGTTATTCGAAAAAGACCCGGATCGGTTTTACAACGCCTCTGCCCGCTTGACAAAAGCAGGCGAAGAACTGGATGCCGCCGTCGCCCGCTGGGTCGAGTTGGAAGAGATGCAGGACGCCTTATCCACCTAACGCATGACGACACGCGTGAACAAGATAATCATGCTTTGGGTGGGACCACAAATAAACGGGAGCTTTTAAATGCTGGCCCAGCGCTCGCCCTAGCGCATCCGTGCGATGTGCAAAATACTCCATCGGACGCGCTGTTTTCGCGCGCATAAAGGCAATAAAGCTCGACAATCCGGGGGCGTATAAGGAAACACCCTGATCCGAATCCTTCCCGTCTTGAATACGAATATCATCTTCAAACAATTTTGCTGCATAAGCTAGTGGATCGGACGGGGAAAGCCGACATTTTTTGGTGCCCAAATGGTTCTGTACAAAATGTTCGGTTTCGTGGGTTACATCCGTAACTAAATTCAAGAAAGAAGCAAAGGTATAACAGGTGTCTGCCCCATAAGAATAGACCGATTGCTTTTTGTCGTAGCCAAAGGTCCCGCTTTTAGCGTTCGGGGCGAACAAATTGGCCTTCACTTGGCCAAAGTCGGAAAATAGATCCGAACGCTCTTTAATCGCCGCTTCAATATAATATCTTGAAACTTTTTCGGCGATCCCAACCAAATCAAACTTCTTAATTTCCTTAAGATAGGCATCCGATAAAATCGGGCCCTTTTTCCCGCTAACGAGAACGCCCGGTAAAAATTCGTAGTCCGGGCCTATGGCTTCAGGCCATTCTTTGGCAAGCTGACATAGCTTTGGATCGCCTACGATTTCTTGAGCCACATGAACAAAAACATTTTTGTGGAACTCCCGGTAACCGACGGCAAAACCGGACGCCGTATCAAAGGCAAGCCGCGCTAAATTAAGTCGGTGGCTAAGTTTATTCAAAACGACGGCTTCACCCGCGTTCTGTTTCCCATCCACCATCTCATTCAGGGCCTTATTTATTCCCCATGAAGTCGGAACACCGTCCTTCATTTCAAAGAGCCCCGGATTCTTTTCAATATAAGAAAGCGCTGGTTGGTACCAAAAACTATAAGCGGCTTTGGCTAAGCCGCGAGCCATATCTGCGGTAACATGGGAAGACAACAAGGCATTGGCATAATCAACATCGCCCAAAGCGCAGGATTGACAGGTTGCGAGAATTCCCATCGACCCCTTAAGCCAATCGTTTAAGGCTTTCTGGTTATCCTGACGCCCGTTGTATAGC